>JAICUM010000137.1 GCA_025935855.1 Pirellulales bacterium
AATCCCGGAGGGAGCCCTCGCGTCGGCGAGTCCGCGTCCCAGTGCGGGTAGTCGGTCGCAAACATCAGCATGCGGTCGGTTCCCATCTGATCCAGGAGCTGCATGAACTGCGCTCTGCTCAGGTCCTCGATGGGCTGGGTGCCCACGGCGAAGCTCTCGCGAAGCGTCTCGCTCGGGAGGCGCTTCACCCACGGGATCTCACTGCGCAGCTCGCGGTAGTGAAGGTCCATCCGCCACATGAAGTGCGGAATCCAGGTGATCCCGGTCTCCAGCATGACCACCTTGAGCGCCGGCAGAGCCTCGAAGACACCGTTGCAGACCAGACTGGCCAGCTGACACATCATGGTGTGGGGAATTGCCGTCACGTGCCATTCGATGAAATGCCGGGGATATCCGACGGACGTGCGCGTGTAGCCCGAGTGATGGAAGGTGACGGTGAGGCCATTGCGCACTGCCGCCTCGAAGATCGGGCGATAGAACGGATCTCCATATTCACGGTCATTGACCGCAGGGAGGAACGCCTGCACCATCTGCGGGTGGGCACCGACTCGATCGATCTCACGGGCCGCGGCCGCAGGATCGTGCGCAACAACGTGTACGGAGCCTCTCAGGCGCGGCTCGCGCTCAAGCCAGCACTCGATCTGCCAGTCGTTGTATGCCGACGCGGCGGCGATTCCCAGCGCTGACGATTATTTTCCAGGCGTCGGCGCTTGTCGTGCGATTGCAAGCCTCATCAAACTGCCGAAGCGCGAGCTGCCGGCGTGGTATGTCGTGGGCATGGCCGAGCCGCTGGAGGGCACGTTGCTGCCGGCCATTCGGCGTCACGGTTACCGCGGCTTTAAGCTCAAGCTCTCGGGCCGCGACCTATCAGCTGACGTGGCGCGCACCGCGGAGGTTTACGGGGCCGCGCGTGACGCGGGAGTTCGCGCTTCGCGGCTCACCGTGGATTCGAACGAAGGCTACGAATCAGCGGACGCCGTGTTGGATTATCTCGAGGCGCTCGAAGCGGCCGACGGCGAGGCGTATCGCGCGGTTGAGTACCTGGAGCAGCCGACCAGTCGCGATCTTGCCGGTCGCCCCTTCGACTGGCGGCAGGTGGCCGCGCGCAAGCCGGTGCTTCTGGACGAAGGGTTCGTCGGCATGGAATCGCTGGCTGCCGCGGGCGAGCAGGGCTACAGCGGCCTGGCGCTCAAAACGTGCAAGGGGCACAGCATGTTGCTGGTCGCCGCGGCCTGCGCGCATCGCGCTGGTATGATGCTGTCGCTGCAGGATTTAACCAATCCGGGCGTCGCGCTGATTCATGCGGCGCTCGTGGGCGCCCATTTGCCGACGGTGAACGGCGCCGAGTTGAATTCGCCGCAGTTCACGCCGGCGGCAAATGCCGAGCACGCGGAGCGGCTTCCGGAACTTTTTATGCCGCGAAACGGCGTGCATCGGCTGCCCGGCGAGATTCCGACAGGCTTGGGCTCACGGCTTTAGAACGTCGTGACTCGTGCCGAGATGTTTCACGCCGTTCGAGTCTGTCGCCACTGGTCGAGCGTCACCGCCGCGATGATGATCACGCCGAGGATGATGTCCTGGGCCGGATTTTTCACGCCCAGTTGCGTGCAGCCGCTGATGATGGTTTGCATCAGCAGCGTTCCGGCCAGTGTTCCCAGAATTGTGCCGCGGCCGCCGTTGAGGCTGGCTCCGCCGATGACCACCGCGGCGATCACCTTCAGTTCCATGCCGACGCCGGAAATTGGGTTTCCCACTTTCAGCTTGGCGAACTGGTACACGCCGGCCAGCCCGATGAACAAGCCGGAGAGCGTGTACACCGCGACTTTCAGGGCTGGCACATTCAAGCCGCACAAGCGGGCCGTCTGCTCGTTCGACCCAAGGGCGAACACATACCGGCCGAACACGGTGTAGCGCAGCACGAGGCCCATGATGATGGCCAGTCCGAGCATGATCCACACGCCCGCGGCGACGAACAGCCACCAGGGATGGGGCGTCGGCGTGGCCAGGCCGTTCATCCACTTGGGCACATACTCGAGGGGCGGGCGAATCGTCGTCTCCTCGGCGATGAACTTGGCGGCGCCGAGATACGCCGTCATCGTGCCGAGAGTGACAATGAACGGTGCGACGTTCAGCCGGCTGATGAGCAGGCCGTTCACGGCGCCGGCGATGCAACCCGTCAGCACGCAGGCCACGATCGCCAGCTCGATGGAAAACTGTCGCTCGAGCACCCACGCCAAGACCGTCGCGCACAGTGAGATGGCGGTTCCGGCCGAGAGATCAATGCCCGCCGCGATAATGACAACCGTCATGCCCAGCGCGGCCGTCATCACCGGCGCGGACGAAATCAGCATGGCCTGAATGTTTCGCAGCGAGAGAAACTGACCGCCATTCGGCTGGACCGCGTCGAGAACCGCGAATAAGACAAAGACAACAATCAGCGCCAACAGCGGCGCGAGTTTGCCGAGTGCGTTCCGCCATGCGTCTTTGGAGCGATCGTTCATGGCTCAGTTGCTTTCGATGGCCCGCGACAGGAGGCTGTGCTCGGTCCACTCGGACGCGGGCCGAATTTCACGCAACCGTCCGCGCGACATGACGCCGATGCGATCGCACACTTGGAGCAACTCCTGAAAATAGGAGCTGACAAACAGCACCGCCTTTCCCGCCGCCGCCAGCTCGCCCATCAAGCGGTAAATCGTGGCCTTCGCGCCGACGTCGATTCCGCGGGTCGGCTCGTCGAGCAGGAAAACGTCCGCGTCCTGATGCAACACGCGGGCCAGGGCCACCTTTTGCTGATTGCCGCCGGAGATGGCGACGACGGCCTGCTCTGGCGAAGCCGCCTTCACCTGAAGCGCTTCCATCCAGTGGACGACTGCCAGACGCCGCTGCTTCAGATTCATCCAACCCCAGCGGCTATACGGCCGCAGCCGCGTGTAGGTCATGTTGTCGGCGATGGATCGGCTAAGCGCGAGGCCCTCGCCTTTGCGATCTTCCGAGACGAACCCCAAGCCTCCCCGAAGTCGTGCTTTCGGCGTTGGCGCGGGAATGGCCGTCCCGATGCGGACCTCGCCGGCTTGAACTGGGTCCAGCGAGAGAATTGAGCGGACCAGCTCCGTTCGCCCGGCGCCGACGAGTCCCGCCAGGCCGAAAATTTCGCCGCGCCGAAGCTCGAACGACACGTCGGTGGGTTTGAGAACGCCCGAAAGCCCCGTCACCGTCAGCAGGGGCTCGCCGGGGGAGTGAGGCACGCTGGGATAGAGTTCGTCGATCCGCCGGCCGGCCATCGATGAAACAATGTCCGCCTCGCTGGTGCTCGCAAGGACGCCTTCGGCCACGGAGCGGCCGTCGCGCAACACGAGGAACCGGTCGCAAACTCGCCGCACTTCTTCCAGGAAATGGCTGATATAGACGACGCCGATGCCTTGTTCTCGCAGCCGCGTGATCGTCTCGAACAGCCGCTCGGCGTCGGCCCGTGTTAGGGAACTCGTCGGTTCATCGAATACAATCACCCTGGCTTTGGACACGAGCACACGGGCAATCTCGACGACCTGCTGCATGCCAATGGAAAGCTGATGCACCGGGATATTGAGCGACAGATTGCCATGCCCCAGTGCTTCAAGCGCCGCTTGAGCGCGCTGCCGCTGAGCTCGACGATTCACCAGGCCGAAGCGGCGGCTTTCCTGGCCGAGCAGAATGTTTTCCTCAACGCTCAGATCGGGGGCGAGGTTCAGCTCTTGGTAGATCATGGCCACGCCGGCTTGCCGTGCTTTCTGCGGGCCGTGAGGTGCGTAGGGCTTGGCGTCGATTTCCATGCGGCCGCCGTCTGCGGGCTGAGCGCCGCTGAGGATGCTCATCAGCGTGCTTTTGCCGGCGCCGTTTTCGCCGATGAGGGCCAAGCCTTCGCCGGCGCTGAGCTCCAGCGAAACGCCGTCGAGCGCCCGCGTCGGACCGAATTGCTTCGAGATGCCCGTCATTCGAAGCAGCGGCGATGATGTGGGGGCTGAATCCTGAATGGCCACGATTGATCGTTTATTTGGAAGGCTTTTCGGCGACAACCTCGGCGAGTCGCCGCGCGGCGAGGGCGCCGCCCATGTAGTTGTCGGTCGCCACGTAGCTGACGATGCTGCTCTCGTCGCCCAGGGCACTGTCAAAGATCACGGTTGGAATGCCCTGTTGTTTGGCGTCCTTTACCGGCGTGATGAGCGCCTGGGAATCCAGCGGGGCCAAGACCAGGCCGTTCACCTTCTTCGTGATGAACTCCTGAACGACGTTGATCTGGCCGTCCGTATCATTTTCCTGCAGGGGCCCTTTCCACAGAATCTCGATGTTGCCTTCCTCTTTGGCGGCTTGAACAGCGCCGGCGTGTACGGACTTCCAATACTCGTGCGTCGTTCCCTTGGGTATCACCGCGATGCGATATTGGACGTTGGCCGGCGCCGGCTCGTCGCCTTGAAACTGAGCCGGATGCAGCAGGCGGTCCATGTCGGGCTCTTTCATATTCTCTGCGGTGGCGACGTACACGCCTGTCACGATGCGCCGCTCGACTTGCTTGCCGGCGAGGTGGGCAGCCATTGTCTTCACGGCGAGGTAGCCCATTTTGACCGGGTCCTGCACGACGATGCCTTGCAGCTTGCCGGCAGCCAGCCCGTCGATGAGGGCAGGGTTCGGATCGAACACGACGGCCTTCACCTTGCCGGCGAGCGACGTGTTTTCCAAGGCGCCAAGCAGCCCGCTGGCATTCGGCTCGCACACGGCGAAGATGCCCGTCGCGCGGCCGCGGAACCTGTTCAGCACGTCGGTCGCCTTGTCCAAGGCCAACTCGGGCGTCGTGCCGGCGTACTGATCCTTCGAAATGACTTTCACTTGGGGGAACTCTTTAGCCAGCGTGTCGAGAAAGCCCTGCTCGCGCTGCTCGGTGCTCTCGCTGCCTGGGTTGTAGCGCAGCAGGATGACGCCCTTCTCGCCGCTGCCGCCGCCGCTACAGCCGGCCAGTGAAAGAACCGCCAAAGCCAACGCCGCCCGCCGAATCGACATCGCGAGAATCCTTCGAGTGATAAGCCGCGGATACCCGATTGAAGATACTTGTCCGGGCAAGGCACGGCAACGCGCTTGTTTGCGGCGATTCAAAAGCTGATAATGAAGTCCCCGGCCGACGGTCCGCTAATCCCGCGTGAAGCTTCTCATGAACACCCGCAGCAACTCAACCTCGCACGACGCCATGCAGGCCTGGGAAGACTTCATTGAAGAGCAAGTCTATCCGGCGCCCCATGAGAAGGCGGCTGAGGATTATCGCAACTATGACAATCCGGCGCGTGAGACGGTCCGCGAGTTCTACCGCCAAAACCACGGCCATCAGACGCTCGATTTCGTTCAAGAGAAGCGGAATGAATTCCTCGGCTTGAACCGCCGGCGGATGAGCGTCTTTGAAGCCCTCGACTTCCTCAACACGCTGGTCGACGATTCGGACCCGGACATCGAGCTCGATCAGCTTCAGCACTTGCTGCAAACCTCCGAGTCGATTCGCGCGGATGGGCATGAGGATTGGTTCGTCCTCACGGGGCTGGTACACGACCTGGGTAAAGTCCTGTGCTTGTATGGCGAGCCGCAGTGGGCGGTTGTCGGCGATACGTTTCCCGTCGGCTGCCGCTTCGACGAGGGCATCATCTATCACGAGTTCTTCAAGGAGAACACGGACGCCATCAGGCCCGAATACAATTCGCGGCTGGGCATTTACGAAGAACACTGCGGGCTCAAAAACGTGCTCATGTCCTGGGGCCACGACGAGTACTTGTATCACGTGATGCGGCCCTACCTGCCCGAGCCGGCGCTGTACATGATTCGCTACCACTCGTTCTACGCGTGGCACCGCGAGGGAGCCTACGACTGGCTCTGCGACGATCACGACCGCGAAATGCTTACGCACGTGAAGCGGTTCAATCCCTACGACCTGTACTCCAAGTGCCCGCAACCGCCCGATTGGCAGAAGCTGCGTCCGTACTACACGGACCTCATCCAAAAGTATTTGCCCGCGGAGCTATCCTTTTAGGCCCGCTTCGGAATTGCGACTCCGAAAGCCCTGTGGAGCGGGTCGCCGGCCGCCGGCGCCGCCTGTAGGACATGGGGCGAATCTTGGGGTCGGCGAGCGGCCCCGAGCCCGCCCCCAGGCCTGGTTTGTTGCTTCCATCGAGCGATGCGCCAATTACTCTGGAAGCTGGCGAAATAATTGGGTTTGTGTGGCGGCAGCGGGCGCCCCTTGGTCCGCAGTGGCCGCCGTTCTCGGATCAATGGGCTATTGGGTCCGATCGTCCCCCGCAAGATGCGATGCGAATTCTTCTTTGTCATAACTATTACCAGCAGCGCGGCGGCGAAGACGAATCGTTTGAAGCCGAGGCCGCGCTGCTCGAATCGCGCGGCCATGACGTGCGGCGCTTCACGGTTCACAACGACGCGGTCGAGGACCTGAGCCGCCCGCGGGCAAGCCTCAAGGCCTTCTTTAACCGCGAGGTGTACCGCGAGTTGTCGCAGGTGATCGTCGATCACCAGCCGGACGTCATGCACTCGACGAACATCTTTCCGCTGCTTTCGCCGGCAGCCTATTATGCGGCCCGGCGTCACGACGTTCCGATCGTGCAGTCGCTGCGCAATTATCGGCATCTCTGTCCGGGCGTCTATTTTCTGCGCGACGGCCAGGTCTGCGAATCGTGCCTGCAAAAAACAATTGCCTGGCCGGCGGTCGTACACGGATGTTATCGCGACAGCCGCGCCGCGAGCGCGGTTTCCGCCCTCACGTTCGGCTTGCACCGCGCGTTGGGCACTTGGAGCAAGTGCGTGGATTATTATTTCACGCTCACCGAGTTCGCGCGTGAGAAGTTTATCGCCGCTGGTTGGCCGGCTGACAAAATCGCGGTGAAGCCGAACTTCGTGTATCCCGATCCAAAGCCAGGCAGCGGCGCCGGCCGTTACGCCGTGTTCGTCGGGCGGCTGTCGCCGGAAAAAGGCGTCGGCACGCTGCTCGACGCGTGGCAACAATTGCCGGAGCCGATTCCGCTAAAAGTCATCGGCCAGGGCGCCGAGGAACCGCGCTTGCGAGAATTCGCCAAGCGCCATCCGCACGTCGAGCTGCTTGACTTCCGGCCGCTGCCGGAAGTTCTCGACATTGTTGGCGAAGCTGCGTTTCTCGTCATGCCTTCGCTGTGGTACGAAACGTTCGGCCGCACCATTGTCGAAGCGTACGCTAAGCAAACGCCGGTGGTCGCCTCGCGCCACGGCGCCATTGCCGAGCTCGTCGATGACGGCGTCACGGGCATGCTGTTTGAACCTGGCAATGCCGCCGAGTTAGCGGCGAAAGCGATGGAGCTCTGGCGTCATCCCAATCTGCCTGGCATTCGCCGCGCCGCTCGGGAAGCGTTCGAACGGCGCTATCAAGCCGACGCCAACTATCAGCAGCTCGTGCAAATCTATCGCACGGCGATTCTGCGTCATGGCGCCAGACGCGCCGCTCCGGCCGCCGCGGCGGTCGCATCTTCTCGCTAAAAAGGCTAGTAATTCGCTTGAATTACGGCGCCCGCTGTGTCATTTTGACATCATGCGATTGCGGTATTGTGTAGAACCGATTCTCGAGCTCACTTTCCTCTCTGCTCCCAACGGCAGGCTCTAAGGACGTTTTCCATGTCTCCGATGCGCTCTCAGATAGGGCCGTTTGTTTTTCTTCTCCTGCTACTTGCTCCCGGGGTCCTGCGAGCAGACGAGCCGCCCGCTGCCGATGCCTCTCCTCGCCAGAAGGACGAGGCGGCCATTCGCAAAAATGATGACGCCTATGTTCAGGCCTTCAACAAGCGGGACGCCAAGACGCTTGCCGGGCTCTGGTCACCGGACGCCGTGTATCTCAACCGAATGACCGGCGAGGAGGTTCCCGGCCGGCAGGCGATTACCGAGCAGTTCACCGGACTGTTCAAATCTCAGCCCGAGCTGAAGCTCGAAGTCAACGCCGATTCGATTCAATTCATTTCGCCCAACGTCGCCGTCGAACACGGGACGGCGAAGTTCAGCGCTCCCAAGGCCGCGGCTGAGGAAATCGCCTATCAGGCGGTCTACGTCAAGCGCGACGGCCAGTGGCTCTTGGATCGCGTGACCGACGAGTCAAAACAGGCGCCGGCCTCGCATTACGACCAACTTAAGCCGCTTGAGTGGATGGTCGGCCACTGGAGCGATGAAGGCGACAAAGGCCGCGTCGAGCTCGACTGCAACTGGACGAAGAACCAGAACTTTCTGACCCGCGCGATTAGGGTGTCGCTCGGCGAGGGCCTGGAATTCACCGGGATGCAAATCATCGGCTGGGACCCCGCGGAAAAAACGATTCGCTCGTGGACGTTCGATTCCAACGGCACGTTCGCCGAGGCCACGTGGTCGCAAAAAGACAAACAGTGGTTCATCCACAACAAAGGCGTCCTTGCCGACGGCGGCAAGGCCACGATGGTGAACGTCATGAAGCAAGTGGATGACAACTCCTTCACATGGCAGACGATCGAACGCACCGTTGATGGCGAGATACAGCCGAATATCGACGAGATGCTGATTGTGCGCGAAGAGCAGTAACGGCCGTGCGGCTCCATTTCGAATCAATTCGCAGTCGGGTGAATTTCATGAAGCGTATTCTCGTGGTCGGTTTACTAGTCGTTGGCGGAGTCGCCGCTCTCGAATTTCAATCTCATGCCCGCGGTCCCGGCGGCGGAGGTCGCGGCGGGTTTGGCGGCGGGGGAATGCGGGGCGGAATGGGCGGCGGCGGTTTTGGCGGAATGGGATTCTCGCCGTCGCGAGGCGGCGCCGGCGGATATAATCGCCCAGGCAACTTTGGCGGCGGCGGCATTCAAGGCGGCGGCCGGCCGTATGGTAACTTTCCCTCCTCCACGCCGCTGCCAGGGGCGCGAAATCCCGCGCTCGGCCAGCGTCCGGCCGGTGGAAACAACGCCTTTGGGCCGACCCGCAATTTCGCCGCCGGCGCCGGCCGACCATCCGCGAGCCAGCTCAACAACTTCCTTGATATTCCGCGCCCAACGCCGGGCGGCGGCAATTTTAACCGCGGCAACTTCGACCGGGGCGATTTCAATCGAGGGAATGGCGCGGCCGCCGACTTTCTGAACCTCGGCGGCGGCAATCTGAACCGCCCCAGCCAACTTCCTGGCGGAAATAATCCCTTCAGAATGGGCGGCGAGCCGGTCTTCGGAAACGCCGGCGGCGGGGTCCGAGCAAGCGGCGGCTCGGGCGCCGGTGGCCGGCCAGCTATTGACCGGGTCGCTAACGCCCGAGAAACCGGCGCCGGATTGCGTCCGGCAACCACTCCAGCGGCAAATAACGCGCGTCAAAACCTGGCGCAGAACCACCCCAACCAGATTCAGAATCGCCAGCAGTGGCAACAGAACCGTCAACAGCGCCGCGATCAGGTTCGCCAACAGGTGAAAGACCACCACCCCGGCGATTGGTGGCGCAACCATCCCGGTTGGGCCGGGTATGGGCTCGCACGAGCCTACAACTATGCCACTTACGGCGCTGCGGCCGCGTGGTTTGGCTGGGGAACGATTCCCTACGTGAGCTACGACTACGGCAACAACATCTACTACTCCGACGGACAGGTGTACAACGGCTCGCAGCCCATTGCCACCGAGGCCGAGTACGCACAGCAGGCGTCCGCCATCGCCGCCGCGGCCCCGGAAACGCCGCCGGCTGAACCGGACCAATGGCTCCCTCTCGGCGTCTTTGCCGTGACGCAGGATGGCCAGTCCAGCGGCGAGCAGCCCGCGCTCTACGTGCAGCTTGCAGTCAGCAAGCAGGGCGTCATCGGCGGCACGCAGAAGCACATGGCCACGGGCAAGATCGACACGCTCTCCGGCATGGTTGACAAGGAGAGCCAACGCGCTGCTTGGGGCGTCAAAGGCAAGCCGTTCCCGATTATTGAAACCGGCATTTACAACCTCACGCAAGACGCGGCTCCGGCCTTGATCCACTTCGCCGATGGGCAGACGCAGCAGTGGTTACTGGTGCGTCTTGAAAAGCCGAACGATTCGAGCGATGCGACGACGGCGCCGCAAAAGGCGACGCCCTCTTCGTAGTCGAATGATTTCACGACTTTTTGTTGGCCGTCTAAAGCAAGCTACCAATCTCTCTCCGAAAAAAGGTGTACTCATGTCACGCAGGTGGGGACTTACAACCGTCGCAGCTGCTGTCGCCCTGGTAGCGATTTGTGGAAGCGTGAACGCGTCGAAGGCAGCCGATC
>JAICUM010000759.1 GCA_025935855.1 Pirellulales bacterium
CAGGCCCAAGGGCTTCCCGTCCAGCTTGACCGTGCCGCTCACCGGCGCCAGTTGCGGTCCGCGCCGACAGCCAATGAGTGAAATCAGCAGCACCCAGCCGCACCGAGCGGCCCACCCCTCGCGGATAAGCGCTTTCAACGACCGCCTCCCAGAAAAGACCTGAACTGGACGCGGCCATTATAACCAGAGAACGCGCTCGGCAACTCACGCCGATCGACGACAATCACAAAACCCCGTTAGTAGCTGTCCAGGGTCAAGTCGTCGTCACGCCAGCCCAGCCGCTGATACACGCCAATCTTCAGGTTCCCCGACTGCGAAAGGCACTGTGCAACGCCGGTTCCGGAGTCCACCGAGCAGTCAGCCCCCGGGTTCGGCCCCAGGTCAGAATTGATGTCCTCGCTGACGAACCGCACCGAGCCGTCGCAGTATCCAAAAATCGCGCCGCCGGCGTGCTTACTGCTAAAGCCTTCCGTGCAAAAGTTGTCGCATGGTTGCGGATGGTTCAACTGAACGCTCACCCGCCCCAGCACATAGTACGAGCTGAACATGTTCGGCCCGTCCGAATTGCGAATGCCGATCCACGTGCCCGAAGAACAATACCCGTCGCGCTCGCCGAGCAGAAACGTATTGCTCGTGCCGTCGGTAATGTTCTTGTTCGAGACCTTGCTGCCGCCGTGGAAAATGCCGTTGCTCGCGCAGCGCCAGGGCCGGGACTTCGGCTGGCATCCCGCGTCCACAAAGCCGCGATTCCCCACATAGTTCGACGTGGCCGGCTGGAAACCTGCCGGCACGTGAGGGCCGTCAAAGTAACGGTAATTTCCGCCCGGGACGCAATCAGTTCCTCCATCATTCGGCAAGAGGCTCGGCGTATCGTCCGACGGGCAGCGAAAGATCGCCAGCGCCGTTTGCAACAGTGCCACCTGAGTCGGGTTACTCGAAGCGACGCTGAAAAACGACGCCGACGTCTTGTCATCCAGCGGCCGCGTGCTGACCGACAGTTGGTTGAAGAGCCCTTGTTGCTCCAAATAAGGGAGCGTAAACGCCGTCCAGCCCCATTGCGGCACGCCGGTCGAATCCTTCACGCCCTCAAACCCCGGCGGAAACGCGCCGCGCGCGTCCTGATAGTTAATCGCCCCCAGCCCGACGTTCTTGATGTTATTCGTGCAGCTCGCCCGCCGCGCCGCCTCCCGCGCCGCCTGCACCGCCGGCAACAATAGCGCCACGAGCACCCCAATGATGGCAATCACCACCAACAGCTCAACCAGCGTAAAGCCACGCCTTCCACCAGCGTTCGCCCCGCTGCACCACATCGCTCACCACTCCCACAGTAGGTCCCGCCTGCCGGGCGGGACCTTGCATTCTACTCGACTGACGATGCGCGTCCCCGCTGCAGGTCCCTTTCGGCAAAAGGGACCTACCGACAACCATCCGCCGAAGCACGCCCCGCCCACTCACTTCGCCTTCGAGCTCAACTCAAAATCAAACTGGTTCTCCTGCCCCGGCTTTACCTCACGCCGCAATTCCGTCTGCGAGTTGTAGCGCGGCGGCACAAGCTGCGGCCGCAGTTCAAATTTGCCGTTCGGCAACGTCACCTCCGTTGCCGATCGAATCCGCACCGAGTGCGGCCCGACCAGCGCCCCCATCTCGTCGCGATTGAAGCGCAGCACATAGTGGCCGTTTGCGTCGGCGATCCCGTGCGAGGCCCGCGCGTGATCCTCCGGCTGAAACGTCACTTCGGCCAGGCCCAAGGGCTTCCCGTCCAGCTTGACCGTGCCGCTCACCGGCGCCAGTTGCGGTCCGCGCCGACAGCCAATGAGTGAAATCAGCAGCACCCAGCCGCACCGAGCGGCCCACCCCTCGCGGATAAGCGCTTTCAACGA
>JAICUM010000652.1 GCA_025935855.1 Pirellulales bacterium
CAATCAAAGCTCGCAGCACGCACAAATAGCCCGGCCATCCTGGCCGGAGCCCCAGCACGTGTGCCGCTGCCCCGCGTCCATCGACAAGCCGCCGTAAGTGCCTTATCTTTCCGTGAAACGGCGCCATCCAGAAAATCCATAGAACATCGCCATGCTTGCCGACCTGTTTGACCTGAAAGGAGAAGTCGCCGCGGTGCTCGGCGGCACGGGCGCCCTCGGCGGAGCCATGGCCGAGGCGCTCGCCGCGTTCGGCGCCGCCGTCGCGGTGCTCGGCCGAAGCGAAGAGCGCGGCCAAGAGCGGGTCAAGCAAATCGAATCCGCCGGCGGCACGGCGGTCTTTCAAAATGCCGACGCCGTGAACGCAGGTTCGCTACACGCCGCGCGAGCCGCAATCGAAAGCCGGCTCGGCAAAGTCTCGATCCTCGTGAACGCCGCCGGCGGCAACCGGCCCGACGCCACGCTGCCTCCGGGCTCCGACTTTTGCAAGCTGCCGATCGCCGCCTGGCAAAACGTGTTCGACCTGAACCTCGTCGGCGGCGCCTTGCTGCCCAGCCAGGTGTTTGGCGAATCGATGGTGGCGGCCGGCCGCGGCAGCATCATCAACATCGCGTCGATGGCCGGCATGATTCCGCTATCGCGCGTGGTCGCCTACGCCGCCGCCAAGTCGGCCGTGATCAACCTCACGCAGTTCTTGGCGCGCGAATGGGCCGCCAAGGGCGTCCGTGTGAACGCGATCAGCCCCGGCTTTTTCCCGGCGGAACAAAACCGCGCGCTCTTGTTCAAAGAAGACGGCAGCTACACCGAACGCGGCGGCCAGATCATCGGCCACACGCCGATGGCCCGCTTTGGCCAACCGCAGGAGCTCGCCGGCGCCGTGGTGTGGCTGGCGTCGCATAGGGCGGCGTCGTTCGTCACCGGCCAGAACATCGTCGTCGACGGCGGCTTTTCAGCGACGACAATCTGAGTGACTGTACTCCCGGTCCCCTCCCCCTTGCGGGGAGGGCTAGGGAGGGGGTCGAATCAGGTGCCAGCGCATATCCTGGTGTGCCAATCCTCTGTGAATGAAATCAAGTCGTACGAACTTGTCATGTCCACGCTCAACATCCCACAAAACGCTTCCACTGATTTCCTCGCCCTGGGCGCTGTCGTCCATCGACTCGACCCCGGCATGTTGCCCTTCCGCCAGGCGCGCATGCTGGAGGTTCACGTTTCGGGCGGCGAGTACAACGTCGCGGCCAACCTGGCGAGCTGCTTCGGCTTGAACACCGCGGTGGCGACCGCGATGGTCGATAACGGCATCGGCGAGCTGGTGCAAGCGCGCATCCGCGAGATGGGCGTTCGGCCGTTTTACAAGCACTTCAAGCACGATGGCGTGCGCGGGCCGAACATCGCCACCGTGTATAGCGACCGCGGACACGGCGTCCGGGCGCCAGTAGTGTTCTACAATCGCTGCAACGAGGCAGGCGCGTTGCTCAAGCCCGGCGACTTCAACTGGAAGGAAATCTTCGCCCAGGGCGTCCGCTGGTTCCACTCCGGCGGCATCTTCGCCGCGCTATCAGAGACCACGTCGGCGACGATTCTTGAAGGCATGGCCGCGGCGAAGGCGGCGGGCGCCGTTCGCTCGTTTGATCTGAATTACCGCGCGAAGCTGTGGTCCGCCCTGGGCGGCGGCGCCTCGAAAGGCCAGGAGGTTTTTCGACGCATCTCCGGCGAAGTTGACGTACTCATCGGCAACGAAGAAGACCTCCAGCTTGGCCTGGGCATTGAAGGGCCGAAGGTCGAGGCCCACAAATCCAAACTCGACCCCGAGGTCTTCTTTACAATGATCGACCGAGTGCGCGAGGCCTTTCCAAACGTGAAGGCCGTCGCCACGACGCTTCGCGAAGTCCACTCGACCAATCGGCACGACTGGGCCGCGGTGCTGTGGCTGGACGGCCAGCGCTACGTGAGCCCCACGATGAATCTGGACGTGGTCGATCGCATCGGCGGCGGCGACGGCTTTGCCGCGGGGCTGATTTACGGGCTCATCGCCGGCCGCTCGCCGGAAGAGGCCTTGCGTTTGGGCTGGGCGCACGGGGCGTTGCTTACCACCTTCCCCGGCGACGTCTCGATGGCAAAACTGCCCGAGGTCGAAGCCCTCGCCAAAGGGGGCACCGCCCGCGTGCAGCGCTGACAGGTAGCCGCGGGTTTCAACCGCCGTGAATTGGAGCCGTGCCAGAAGTCAAGTTCCTTGATACGGCGGTTAAAAACCGCCGCTACGGCGAACATTCGGCGGGTTTGTTGCGTCTAACCGGTTAAGCAAGCGTAATTTGCCTGCATTTCCTGGCATCCTATAATGGAGCGGTTCACCCTGCTCCTCTGTCAGGCACGAGGTCTGCATAGCCTGGCTGGCGGCACTTCTCCGTCCGCCGGCTGCCTCGCCTGGATCCATGGATCATCATTCCATTACGCCGCCGCCCTTCGCCCCGGGCGACCTTTCCGATTCGCTGGAGAGCGACGCGACCGTAATTGGCTCGCCCAGCTCGTCGATCACGCCGCATCCGTTCCCGCTGGGCATCACG
>JAICUM010000274.1 GCA_025935855.1 Pirellulales bacterium
CTTTGGGATGCAAAAGGACGCAGTTCAATTCCGGTTTTGCTCTCGAACTAAGCGCCCGTCCTATGACGCTGCCCTTGCTCCTGCCGCGGCAGCGCTTGATGCGAGCACCGCGCCGTCGGATCCGGCAACTCGGCCGCTTGCTTTTCGGCCAAGGCAAGCACCCGCGCGGCGGAATAAGGTGGCCAAAAACTTCTCTTGATCTTCCCCGCCGAATAGTGTACATTCGCACCAGTTCTTTGATAACACGACCAATCCTATTGGCGCTATAGTGCTCACCATGCGCGCATCGCGTCGCATGGCCTTGTTGTAGAAAGCGGTCAGGAGAAAAAGTCCCTTTTGTTCCCAACGCCCCCAAAAGCCGTCCCACTCAGGCGCTCTCCCAACGCCAACGCCCGCCAGGAGTTCCGCCAGCCGCCTTAAGCTGCGTGTCCCGATCGCCCTAAACCGGCAGTCCCAAAACCCACGCCGCCTAACTCCTTGCCCGCCAACCACGAGCGCCGCCAAAGAAACACTTTTGGGCCTCCACCCCCCGTGTTCACCCGCAGGGCACCGCCCCAAAAGGCCCAAAAGGGTTCTCTCCTCCAGGCTCCGGTCTCCGGCCTCCAGCCTGCCAGTGACGATTTCTGTCGCCCACGACAAAATTCCACCGCCAAACAACCCTCAACCCGTTCAATCAAAAAGACTTAGAATTACGTCGCCAAAAACAACGAATCAACTTAGGCGACAACTGCTAATCTCCCATCCAGCATCAAGCATCCAGCCACGAGCATCCAGCATCCAATCGCACGCTAACCAACCATGCCGACCAACCTCTCCAACAACGTCGCCCTCGTCACCGGCGCCAGCCGTGGCATCGGCCGGGCGATCGCCCTGGAGCTGGCCAGCGCTGGAGCCACCATCGCCGTCAACTGCCTGTGCGAGGACGACGAGTCACGTGAAACCGAACAGCTTCTGCGCGCCGCCGGCCGCAACGTCCTCCTCTGCTACGGCGACGTCGCCGACCACGAGCAAGTCGAAGCGAACGTCGCCGCCGTGGTCGAAACCTTCGGCCGGCTGGATGTTGCCGTCGCAAATGCCGCCTCCAGCGTTCGCGAACCGTTTCACAGCGCCGAACTCAGCGCTTTCCGCCGGACCGTGGACGTCACCCTGTGGGGCGCCGTTCACCTGTTCCGCGCCGCCGCCAACCAGATGATCCGCCAGGGAACCGGCGGCGCCCTGCTCGCGATCAGCTCGCCGCACGCGTTCATCCCCGTCGCCGGCGCCATGGCCTACAACATGGCCAAGGCCGCCGTCGATCAGATGGCTCGCACCGCCGCCGTCGAGCTCGCCGAGCACCGCATCCGCGTGAACATCCTCACCCCCGGCTGGACCGACACCCCCGGCGAGCGCCGCTACCGCGACGACAACGAAATCGCCAAGCTCGGCGAAGCACTCCTCTGGAAGCGGCTCGCCCGCCCCGAGGAAATCGCCCGCGCCGCCGTGTACCTGTGCGACCCGGCGAACCAGTACATCAACGGCAGCACGCTCGTCGTCGACGGCGGCCAATCCCTCTGGGCCCGCTCGACCACCTGAGCCGTGCTACCGCACGACAATAGAGGGGCCGTCAGCGAAAACACCCCGCGCCCGCCGGCGGTTCACGAGCAGCACCGACGCGAACAACAGGCTCACGCCGAGAGCCGCCGGCTCCGGCACGCCCACCGAAGCCGCCGAGCTCGCCACGGCCCCCAGGGTCCCCTGCCACACGCCATAATCCCCCGCGTCGATCACGCCGTTGCCGTTTCCGTCCGCCGCCAACTGCGTCGTCGAACCGAGCGTCCGCTGCCACAACATGAAATCCAGCCCGTCCACATGGCCATCGGCGTTGTAATCCCCAGCCAGCGCCGGCGCCACGGCCAGCACAACGCTTGTCGGACTGTACATGAGTGAGAAGCTAAGATTCGCCGCCGACGGCAACACCGCCGAAGCGAACGTCCCGACCACGCTGCCGCCCGTGAGCAGCGTAAATCGTTCCCCCGCCGCCGGAGTGAACCCGCTGCCCAGCGCCACCTGCAACGTGCCCCCCAACGTCGCGCTGCCCGATAGGGTGAGCACGTCATACTGCGACCCTGCCGCCGCCCCGTTGAGATCCATCGCCAAAGTCGCCGTCGAGCCAAACGTCACGCTCCCCGCCGAAATCGAAGCCGGCCCATTGTTCCCCGGCGAGAATGAATCGACCACGAGCATGCTCCCCGCGAACTGCCCTGCCCCGCTCACCGGCCCACTCAACGTGAGCACCGCCGGCGACGCCGGCCCGGCTAAGACGCCGTTGTTCACAATCGAGCGCGAGATCGTCCCGCCGGCCTCCAGCCGCGCCAATGAAGCGATCGTCACGCCTCCGCCCGCGCCGCTCAAGCCGCTCGGCATCCGCAGCGTTCCCGCCGCGACGTTCGTAGCGCCGGCATACGTGTTCACTCCGTTAAGCTGCAGCGTCGTCACCCCGCTTTTGGTCAATCCGCCCGCGCCGCTCACAGTACCACTGATCGTGAACGTCCCAAAGTTCGTCGTGAAATTCAAATCCTTCGCCAACTGCACGTTCACGCCAATCGTGTGATTCCCCTGGTTGGCCGTCACACTCGCCGTCGCGGCGCCATTGTCAAAAATCAAACTGCCGCCGCTCCCCGGACTGATCGTATAGCTATAAGGGCTATCAAACGTCATCGTCCCGACTGTCTTATTGCCATCGAGCGTGATCGTCCGCGCCGCCGTCAGCGTCCGCCAGAAATTCACCTCCGCCCCCGGAGCATTCGGCACGCCGCCCAGCCAATTCAGCGGCTGGCTCCAGCTCAGCGGAATCGTCGTCCCGTTCACATTGATCGCCGAATCGATCAGCCACTGCGGCTTCTGCCCCGGCAGCACTAGCTTCGAGCGGTAGTAATACTCGTGCTGAATCTGCTCGGCCTGGCTCACCCCCATGCCGTTGCCGCCCCAGTCATACGCCAAGAATCCCGCGAACCCGACACTGTAAATCGCGTCCTGTCGCATCTGAATCACCGTGTCCCAGTCCGCCGCGGACGCCAACCCTGCACGCCCCCAAACCGCGTTGATCCCGCTGTCGGTCACCGCGGCGTTGTTCCCAAAATGCTCGCTGACGAACAACTTCGACGCAGGAACCCCCGCCGCCAGGTACGTGTCCTTCGAATCTTGATACTGCTCCTGCGCCCATGCCTCTCGCGAGGCGTAGTCCGTCCCACTGTTCCAAACTTCCGGCCCGCTCTGATAGGACTCAACGGCAATGTACGACTTCGCCGCCAGCGCCTGCCACGAAGCGGCATTGGCGCTCCCCACGGTTTCGTAAGGCGAATAGGTAACGACCTTGTAGCCGTAAACGTCGTTCAGCAGCGTCACGGTGTCGATGACCCACGACCGATGCTCGCTCAAGCTCGGCGGTCCAGGATTAAGCTGCCACTGGCTCGCCGAAATCTCGTTGAGCACCAACCAATCCGGCCGCGGACCGTTCTTCGTGGAATTGGTGGTGACGTAATCATCGATGAACGCCGCCTCCTCGGCCGGAGTGCGCCGGTCGGCCGTGGAATGGTTATAGTCGGCGTTGAAGTTGTTGTAGAACTCCGCCAGCGCGTTGCCGTTCGCGACCATCTCCGGACGATGATTGTCCGTCGAGGTCATCATGAAGTTGCCGTTGACGCTCGGATAATTCAGAACGTCCAACTGCGCCTGTTTGAAGTTGGTGTCAAACGACGTGTAATCAAAGTGCTGATCAATCGCCGCCGCCCGCGAGCCAACAAAGACGAGTGCGCAGAGCAAGACCACGCGCGCCATACCGGCGCAAGACGACAGGCGAACGATCATGGATGCAACCAACGAAATTCCCCCCGAATAGTCCGGGAGGGATTTGAACCAACAACGAGCACGGTCGCCGGTGGCGACCGAGCGCAGTTGTTACCTCCAGGTTCGAGTCTCCTCGGAACAGTAGTCCGGGCAGGATTCGAACCTGCGACCAAGGGATTATGAGTCCCCTGCTCTAACCGCTGAGCTACCGGACCGCAACTCTTTAGCCTATGCCGAACCCGAGGCCTCGGCAACGACGCGGCTCGCTCCCCAGCGCTAAAGAAAAGATAATAGTGACCGCCCGCTTGTCGCAGATCCGCCGTGGCGGGCGGCGTAGCGGCTAACCCCAAGCTTCGCGACTGGTCGCGGCCTCCAGCCGGCTGAACAACCGGCGAAACTGCTTCCCCGGTATCACCGCGGCGACGGCCTCTTCGTCATCCTCAATAACAAGGAGATCGGTCGTTGGCGACGCATCCGCCTGAGTGCCATGCCCACGGAGGTCCTCCGACATGGGCATGACGAGCACCGGTTCGCTCGCCATAATCTCGACTTTTGTCCTAACCGCCGCCCGCTGCACACATCGATGCAGCTCACCCGCGAATGCTCGATCCAGCCGATTGATCACCTGCGGCGCCGAACGCAGCATCTCGGTTTCAAACGCCGCGTACGGATCGAGCACGATCTCCTCTTCCTCGAAAGCCTCGTCGAAGGGATTCCCCGCCGCTGGCAACTGCGGCGATTCGATATCCGAGTTTTGTCTAGCGCACGACGCTCTCCCTCCAGGCGGCGTCATCTCCGCTTGTCGAAGATCCGCCGCGGCGGGCGTCTTCGCTTCAACCCTCAGCTCCATCTCCTGAAACTGATCAAAGCTCGCAAGCAATCGCTCCGCCGTCTCAAACGTCGATTCGACGTCCTCCGTATCGACCGGCCCGAACTGCACCCGCGCGCTCGCTATCGGAATCGACGCCGGCATCTCGTCGTCCGCGTCATGCCAGGCGGCAAGCGATTCCTCCTCATCCGACTCATCCAGCGTCGCCACGCCCATCCCGTCGAGCTCGCCGAACTCGACCACCGCCCCGACATCGCCGGTCGCCGTGCCCTGCCCCTCGGTATTCCACGGCGCCGGCAATTGCTGCAAGTCCGACCACGCCTGCTGCACCAGCGCCGCGTCCAGCGGCATGACCCCCGTCTCCTCAGCCATCCACACCAGTTGGTCGCCAAGCTGGTTGATCATCCGTGGCACGCCCCCTGTCGCCGCGTGAATGGCCTCCAGCGCCTCCGCCGCGAACAGCCGCTCGGCCTGCATTCCCGCCGCCGCCACCTGTGACGAGACATACTGAAGAGTTTCCTCCCGCGTCAGCGGCGCCAGGTAACACCGCGCCGCGATCCGCTGGGCGAACATATCTAACTGCGGATCCGCAAACCGCTCCTCAAGAATGGGTCCGCCCGCGAGCACCAAACTCACTAGCGGCATGCCCTGGGCAGCAATATTCGTCAGCGCCCGCAGCTCCTCCAAAAGCCGCACCGGCAACGACTCCGCCTCATCAACAAGCAAAAGAACCCGCCGCGGTTTGCTCCTCCGATTTTTGGGTGCCATGCCCACGTCCGCGTGGGCATGTGAACCTCTCACGGCCGCGCCCATCGTGTTAGCCGGCGCCGTCTCGGCGCCGCGCAAATACTGCAAAATTGCCAGCCGCAATTCCCCTTCATCCAGCCCGCGATACGCCAGCCCCAACTCGCAAAGAATCACCTGCAACAACGCCCGCCGCGTGCAAAGCTGAGCCCCGGCCAGCGAGACCACCGCCATCCGCCCGGAAAACTGCTCGCCGAGCACAGCCAACAGCAGCGACTTGCCAGTCCCCGCGCCGCCAACCAACATCGCCGGCCCCTCGTTCCTGGCGATGGCGCGTACAATGCGCTGCCGGGCGTCCTCAATGGCGCCAGCCGCAAAGTACCGTTTCGGATTCGGCGCCGAAAGAAAAGGACGCCCCAGCTCGCAGTTCGGCTCAGTCATCCGTCATATCCCCCTCCCTTGAAGGGAGGGGCTAGGGGAGGGATTCTCTTACTAAGTAGCTATCTGTTGGCGTTACTTCGGCACGCCGGATAAGCTGGCTTCAAGTGCTGGCGGAACTTTGAACCCTAGGCAGTTTCCACCGGTCATAACGACAGCCACCACAAAACTTCACCCTCCCATCCACCGTTTAGCCGCGACCCGAAGATCCGCCGCAGGGGAGCGTGTTTCGCATATAGCTAACTCCCATGTTCCGCATCAAAATCTGCGGCATCACAAACGTCCGCGACGCCGTCGCTTCAGTCGATGCAGGCGCTGACGCGATCGGTTTGAACTTTTTCCGAAGCAGCCCCCGCAATGTTGATTTGGATGTAGCGCCATTGATTTCTGAAGCCGCGGCGGCCGGAGGCGCTCTGCCTGTCGGCGTCTTCGTCAACCATTCCCCTGACGACGCCGAAATGCTTTCCAAACTCAGCGGCGTTCGTGGATGGCAGCTTCACGGCGACGAGAATCCAAAGCGGTTCGCTGAGATCGTCGCGAGATGCAGCTCGATCTTTTCGTTGGAAAAGCGTCCAGCCATGTTGAGCATCCGGGTTCGCCGCTTCAACGACCGCGGCCCCGCAGCCATTGTCGAAGATCTTGCCGCCTTCCGATCGGAATCATCCTGCCCGGACGCCGTCCTGGTCGACGCCCTCACCCCCGGCCGCTACGGCGGCACCGGCGAAACCGTCTCGTGGGCGGGTCTGGCCGACCACAGGCGGTGGCTCGGCGACACCCCGCTGATCCTCGCCGGC
>JAICUM010000477.1 GCA_025935855.1 Pirellulales bacterium
CGTTCTTGGCGGTCGCCCGCACGCCGTTCGAGCTGCGCAGCCCGGGAGAAACGGCTGCGTACCTCCGCACGGCGGCCCGCAATCAACTGCTTATGCTGCGGCGAAAGCAAGGCCGGCAGGTTTGCACGGTTGAGCTGGCCGCGGCCGAGGAGGTGTGGGCCGAGGCGACGGCCGCCGGCGGCTTCGAGGAGTTCCTCGAAGCCCTCGGCCGCTGCCGCGAGGCGCTAACAGGGCGGAGCGGCGAGGCGATTGACAGGTTTTACCGCGACCATGAAAGCCGCGAACAAATCGCCGCGGCGATGGAGATCAGCGTCGATGGCGTGAAAACGCTACTGCGGCGAACACGAGCCGCGCTACGCGACTGCATCGAACGCCGACTACGGGCCTCAACAACTACTAATTGAAAATAGCCGCGAGCCTACGGCTCGCCGGTGAAGTGTGAGCAGATGTTACCCACGCTGCTCCTGCGAGCCGAAGGCTCGCGGCTAATTCCAAAAGTGCCTGACATGAATGAAGCCACGCCGAACAGCCCCGACCGCGAAGAGCTCTACGATCGCCTGATCGACCGCGCCTTAAGCGAAACCCTCGGCGGCCAGGCTCCGCCCGATTTGAGTTCAGCGATCCATGAGAAGATGACTCAAATGAATTCGCCGGCACTTCCAGCTGAATATCCGAGTGACCACAGCGTAGCCCATCGCTCTGCCCGGCGACGCTGGAGCCTGTTCGCGATTGCTGCGTCTTTGCTCATCGGAACAGGTTGGCTGCTTATCCCTAGTCAACAGGCGGCTCGCGAGGCGGCCCGACGAAGTGCGGTGAAGAAACAACTAGCAAACGGTCCTGAAGGCGCGAGCGCCGTGCCATCGGCCGGTGATTTGGCGGTGCTTGAGAAGCTTCCTCAACGGGATGCAGGCAGTCTTTCGGGTAAGAAGCTCACGAGCCCTGGCGGCCATCGCCCTTCGGAAACGTTTAGCGACGGGAAACTGCCAGCCGCTGCACCCATTTCAGACAAAAAAGAGACCGCCGAGTTGAAGCGAAATGCTGCGGTGCTGAATCATAACGCGCTTGTTGGACGGGAGCCGGTCAGTCCGTCGCCTGCCGCGAAACCAGTGGCAATCGCGCAAGACAAAATAGAACCCGCCGCCAGCAAGGCGACGACGCTTTCGATCGCCGCGCAATCGGCCTTGCCGACTCAAACACGACTCTATGACCTGAATTCCAACGGACAGGCGCAAGGGCAAATCCTCGCTTACGGCGATTTGTCCGGACGCAGGAAAGAGCGCTATGATCAGTCCCAATTGCATGATTACTTTTACCTCGGCGGCGAGGGTCGAGGATTGCAACAAGAATCCGAGCTTGGCGGATTAGGTAATAACTTTGGCTTCGCCGCTGAAGGCATCGGCCCCGGCGCCGGCGGCGATCGCTACGCTCGCATCGTCGAAAACTCGTTCAAAGCAATCAGCACTGCCAACGCCGACAATCGCCTCAGCACCTTCTCGATCGACGTCGATACCGCCAGCTACGCCAACGTCCGGCAGTTCCTGATGCAGTCGCATACGCTGCCGCCGCCGGACGCGGTGCGGATCGAGGAGCTCGTCAACTACTTCGACTACCACTACTCGCCGCCGACCGGCGACGTGCCGTTCGCCGCGAACGTCGAACTCGCCGCCTGCCCCTGGGCGCCCAAGCACCGCCTGGCCCGCATCGGCATCAAAGGCCGCGAAATGGAACGCACGCGGCGGCCGCAGTCGAATCTCGTGTTTCTGATCGACGTTTCCGGCTCGATGGACGAGCCGAACAAGTTGCCACTCTTGCTGGAAGGCATGAAGCTGCTGACCCGCGAACTCGGCGAAAACGATCGCGTGGCGATCGTTGTGTACGCCTCCAGCGAAGGTCTAGCTCTGAGCAGCACGCATGGCACGGATCAGTCGAAAATCCTCGCGGCGCTGGACCAATTGAAAGCCGGCGGCTCGACCGCCGGCGGCGCCGGCATTCAGCTCGCCTACCAAGTCGCCGCCGACAACTTCATTAAGGGCGGCGTCAACCGCGTGATTCTCTGCACCGACGGCGACTTCAACGTCGGCGTCACCAGCCCGGCCGAGCTGGAGCGCATGGCCGAAACCAAGGCCAAGGACACCGGCGTGTTCCTCACCGTGCTCGGCTTCGGCCGCGGCAACCTGAACGACGCGATGATGGAGCAGATCGCCGATAAGGGCAACGGCAACTATCACTACGTCGATTCGCTCAGCGAAGCCCGCAAAGTGCTCGTCGAGGAAATGGCCGGCACACTGGTTACCATCGCCAAGGACGTGAAGATCCAGGTGGAATTCAACCCCGCGAAAGTCGCCGGCTACCGACTCATCGGCTACGAAAACCGCACGCTGGCGGCCGAGGACTTCAACAACGACAAGAAAGACGCCGGCGAAATCGGCGCCGGCCACACCGTGACGGCGCTGTACGAGATCGTGCCCGCCGGCCAAAAGGTGGACGCTGCCGACGTGGACGCGCTGAAATACGGAACGCCGGCCGAGAGTACTTCCAACGTGGAACCAAAAGAAAAGGAAGAAGGCGCCGACGATAAGAAGTACGACAAAAACGCCGCCAGCGACGAGTTGCTCACGCTAAAGATTCGCTACAAACAGCCCGACGGCGACAAGAGCACCAAGCTCGAGTTCCCCGTCGCCGACGCCGGCGAGGATTTCGGCAAAGCCACGGCCGATTTCAAATTCGCCAGCGCCGTCGCCAGCTTCGGCATGCTGCTCCGCAACTCCCAGTACAAAGGCAACGCCACCTACGCCGCCGTCGCCGAAATCGCCCAATCCACCGCGGGCGACCGCGACCCCCACGGCTACCGCAAGGAGTTCGTCGAGATGGTCAAACGCGCGAAGGAACTAGCGGGTGAGGAGAAAAACTGATGAGCCGTGTGATGAGGAGCCTCCGAACGTCTTGGAGCTTAGTAATGCTCGTCTGCAACCGCTGGAAAGAGATCCGCAACTGCCAATCGAAGAAAGGGAAAGGCCAACGGACTTACTTCGCCGTTGTAAGCAACTAATTCACGTTGCCCGTAAACGCTGTCGGAAGGCTGCCTACAAACTTCGATCGTTCGATGATTTACGTCAACGATCCAGTAGTCAGCAATGCCAGCTTCAGCATAGAAGTTGGCCTTTTCGCCGCGATCGAACCGTACGCTCGTATCAGCGACTTCGACAATAAGTAGCACGTCGTCGGATGTCGGCCGCTGCTTGCTGTAGTCTGCCCGGCGTACCCAAGCCAAATCGGGTTGTGGTACAGTTTGCCGCCCTATGAGTTCGATTGAAAGTTGAACTCGGACGCGAACCTGCATGCGGGGCGCGTTATCAAAACTCCATTCTGTCAGGCGATCGAGCGCATCTTCATGAGGCGGATAAATCGGACTCATTTCGCGGATTTCCCCTCGAATAAGCTCGACGCGATGCTCCTCGGAAGGAATAAAGGCGCCTTCAGCGATCATTCGCTCATACTGGTCGACGGTGATATGAAGATCAGTACTCATGACCAGATCGTGGAAAGAGATTGCAGCATGGCCTCTTGTTACATGAATTGTATCACATTTATCCAACGTCGCCGAGGTCCAGCGCTTTTCCATAGCGCTTCATCATCTGCTCGCGCAGCCGCGCGTTTTCGGCGTGCTTCAGGCCCGGATCCTCGGCCACTAAGAGCTGCGCCTCACGCCGCGCTTCCTCCAGCACTTCTCGATCGGCCTGCAAATCCGCAATTCGTAACGGCGGCAGCCCGTGCTGCTGCGTGCTGAACAAATCCCCCGGCCCGCGCAGCTGAAAATCCAGCTCCGCCAGCGCAAAGCCGTCATTCGACGCCGCAAACGCCGCCAGCCGTTCACGGGCCGACTCATTCACCTCGCCCAAGAGCACGCCACAAGACCCCGCACGATTGCCGCGCCCCACGCGCCCGCGAAGCTGGTGCAACTGTGCCAACCCGAAGCGATCCGCCCCCGCCACGGTCATCA
>JAICUM010000671.1 GCA_025935855.1 Pirellulales bacterium
AGTGCCGGCGCCCCCGAGCCTGAGATCAAGCTGTCTGACTTCACGCCGGCGCTTTCGAACGATGAGAAGCTTTCCGAGCGCGTTAAGCCCGCCGTGGCCAAAGCGATCGGCAAAGACAACATTGAGGAGGCGGAACAAACGATGGGCGCCGAGGACTTCGGCGCCTTCGGCCGAGCGGGCGTGCCCATCGTGATGATGAGCGTCGGGGCGGTGAACGCGGATCGCATGGAGAAGTACAAGAAAGCAGGCGGCGCGCCGTCGCTCCATTCACCGCGGTTCTACCCGGACATTGAGCCGACGATGACTACGGGGATTGAGGCACTTACCAGCGCATCGCTGGAACTTCTAAAACCTGACTCGAAAAAAGAAAAATAGCACGCGGATGCTCGCGGATCGGAATTGGTTCCTTAAATCGTTTAGCCGCGACCCGCTAGGGGAGCGCTTCCCTAGCGGGTCGCGGCAAACAATTCGAGCTGCGGCGATCCGCTGAATCCGCGTTCAACCGCGTGCTATTTCCCTCTTGCTTGACATCGCACCATGCCCTTCGAACATCAGCGTCATAAGCCGCCGCGTTCGTTGGGGCGGCCGCGTGAATTGCTTGTGGTGTGCGCCCCGCTGCGGAGCAATGTGAATCTTTCGCGCATCGTCCGCGCGGCGAGTTGCTGCGGCTTGGATCGCATCCTTTGCACGGGGCAAGCGAAGCTCGACCGCAAGATTGCCCGCGATGGCGCCGACGCGATCACCATCGAGGTTCACCGCACGTTGCCGCCGGTGCTGGAAAAGCTGCGGGGCGACGGTTACCGTCTGGTTGGACTGGAGCAAACGACCGATTCCAAGGACATTCACGGCTACCGCTTCGAGCGAAAGACGGCCCTGGTGGTCGGCAATGAGCGCAGCGGCCTGACGCCTGAGATACTGCGGCTTCTCGACGATGTGGTTGAAATCCCGGTGTGGGGTCTACCGTTCAGCTACAACGTGGCGACCGCAATGGCGATGGCGCTG
Organism: Pirellulales bacterium; assembly: GCA_025935855.1. Lineage (GTDB taxonomy): Bacteria > Planctomycetota > Planctomycetia > Pirellulales > Lacipirellulaceae > Lacipirellula. Next base: position 1,003 of record JAICUM010000671.1, read on the forward strand.
TATGAATATTGCCGCCAATGGCCCGCGTAGCGGCGGCTTCCAGCCGCCGAAATGCGATGAACTCAGGGCGGCTGGAAGCCGCCGCTACGTTGTCAGCAATACTATCACTTCGCTCGCCGCTAACATCTGGCGCGGATCCCGCACGCCTTCGGGGCCAGCCTGTCGCATGGCCTCCGTGGCAAATCTCAGATAATGCTCGCGCGATTCCTCCAAGAGCTCGCCGCGCAAGTTCGTCGTCGCCTGGCGCCACAATTCGCGAGCCCGGCGTCCGGAAGCTTCGTCGCCCTCGATGGCGGCGAACATTGCGTCGTCTAACAGCTCGAGAAGCTCGTGGACCGCCCGTAGATCGGGGTCCATTGAGACGCTCGGCGTCAAAACAAGCCCGTGCGCCGCGTCGCCGGAGGGCGACCGGGGCTGGCCAGCTAACACCATTGAGCCGCGACCAAATGAATTCATGGGGAGTTGGAAAAGAGTTGTGGTCACGAGAGATAAATGGATAGGCTCAGTCGTCGGTGGCAGCATGCCGTTCCTGCGTATCGGCCTGGCGCTGGATCATACGCCGTAGCAGCCGCAGCTCCGCCGCCACTTCGTTGTCGCGATCCGAGGTCGACTGGCGCAGTTCGTTCTCGCGCCGTTCGAGGTCGGCTTCTCGGCGCGTTAACTCCCGTTCCCACTCGGCGAGTTCGGCGTGCAGCGCGTCCATCGCCGCCATTGAATCATGGACCCACGCCTCCAGCTGCGACTGCTCGCTACGCAGGGACTCGCGAAGGGTTTCGATTGCGGAGGACGAAACCATGGCGTGCTAGTGCTTGGGCAAGGCCAACTCACGCGCGTAGCATGGGCGGCAACGATTGGCGTGGCGAGCAAGTAAGCCGATCGAACTCGGCAAAACCGGATAAGTGGCGGGATGAGCGAGGCGTGCTCCGTGGCTGCGTGGAGCATTCAAATGAAACCTAGCTCAAAAAAGGGGCTGAGGCAAAAAGCGCTCGAAATTTTGCGGCCGCCTAATGACAGCCCTGCGCCTGGCCCGTTATGGTATTCGCTGCCATGCCCAAACAGAGGAAAAAAGCACGCCGTCGAACCAGTCCGAAACTTCGCGACGACCGTCGCGAAACCAGCGGCGAAACGCAGGGGAGCGAGGCCATGACCGTCGCGTGGACGGTATCGGTTACGATGGCTTTAATCTGCGATCTGATCGCCGCGATGATGCACCTTGTGGTGCGTCTTGATCACGAGCTGCGCGGCGCGGTGCTGTTCAAAGAGCTGGTGCTTTACTCCGCGGCGGTGATTGGGGTCGTTTCGCTCGTGCTGGCCTTGGTGGCGTATCGCGTCCGCCGGACGCCGCCGCCGACGGGCGTCATCGTCTTCGGAGTCTGCGTGGCCGCGGCGCCGATTTTGGCATTGATCGTCCGCAG
>JAICUM010000289.1 GCA_025935855.1 Pirellulales bacterium
CGCGGCAAAAACAGAAAGCTGGGGCGCTAGGACTCGAACCTAGAATGGCAGAGTCAGAATCTGCAGTGTTGCCAATTACACTACGCCCCAAAAACTCAGCCCAAAGCGAAGCGCTCAACGGTAGGCGCTCCGCCCCGCGCCGTCAAGGCCGCGCCAAGCGCAAGTCGTTTCCTAGCTGCCAATAACGCCGCGATCGTCCGTTTGTTGACGCGCGCCGTCACGCGAAACTAGAATCACCCGGATAATCGCGCAAGATTCGCGGACAGAGGGCGGCTTAAAGGCGCCATTCATGGCCACACTCACCATCATGCACGGCGGCCAGGCCGGCCGGCAGTACACGCTCGAAGACGGCGAGGCGTTCATCGGACGCAGCCCTGAGTGCCACATCGTGCTGGACGTCGCCGCCGTCAGCCGCCAGCACGCCATCGTCACCAGCGACAACGGCGCCTTCTTCATCCGCGACAACGGCAGCCGCAATGGCACGATTGTCAACGGCCGGCAAATCGCCCAACCCTCGCAGCTCCGCGACGGCGACCAGATTCTCATCTGCGACGTCTCGCTGGAGTTCCACAACCCCGCTCCCGGCGGCCTGCTAGGGGGCGACTCGGCCGCTGGTTCATCGCTCCTCGGACCGCTGAGCGAAACCGCTCTCGACGAAGAGACCGCCGGCGTCATGGCCACGCTCGACATGACGCGCGACGGCCGCACGAGCTGGCAGCTCTCGGCGAAGCCCGAGCAGCAACTGCAGGCGATGATCGAGATCACCAACAACCTCAGCAACACCCTCTCGGTCAAAGACATCCTGCCGAAGGTGCTCGACAGCCTGTTCAAGATCTTCCTGCAGGCCGACCGCGGATTCATCATCATGCGGCCCAAGCCCGGCGCGCCGCTCGTGCCCGTGGCCACGAAGGCCCGCCGCGGCGACGACGACACCATGCGCTTCAGCAAAACCATCGTCGAACGGGCCATGCGCGAAAAAAAGGCCCTCCTCTCGGCCGACATGGCTAGCGACGCCCGCTTCAACATGGCGCAGAGCATTGCCGACCTGCACAGTCGCTCGCTCATCTGCGCGCCGATGATCGACTCCAACGGCGCCCCCCTTGGCGTCATTCAAATCGACACCAACGATCAGCGCAGCCGCTTCACCGACCTCGATCTGCAAGTGCTGGGCGGCGTGGCCGGGCAAGCGGCCGCGGCCCTCGACAACGCCACGATGCACGAGCAAATGCTGCGGCAGCAGGCCCTGCAGCGAGATCTGGAAGTCGCCCGCGAAATGCAGCAGGCGCTCCTTCCCAAAGCCTCGCCCGATGTGCGTGGATACTACTTCTTCCAGCATTACCAAGCGGCGCTCGAAGTCGGCGGCGATTACTACGACTATGTGCTCCTGCCAGAAGACCGCTTCGCCGCGGTGGTCGGCGACGTCGCCGGCAAAGGCGTTTCCGCCGCCATCCTCATGGCCAAGCTCTCCAGCGACGTGCGGTTTTGGCTGGCCCGCGAGCCGGACCCCGCCAAGGCCATGGCTAAGATAAACGCCGCCTTCTCACGCCACGGCTGGGACGACCGTTTCGTGACGATGATCGTCGCGGTAGTCGATCCGCAGGCCTGCGAGCTCACGCTCGTTAACGCGGGTCACATGCCGCCGCTGTTGCGCAGCGGTGAAACCGGCAAAGTGCTGGAAGTCGGCGGCGACGAGGCCGGCCTTCCGCTAGGCGTCATCGACGACTATCAGTACGAATCGTACAAGCGCGAATTCCTCGCCGGCGACTTCCTGACGCTCTTCACCGACGGTTTCACCGAAGCCATGAATTCCCGCCGAGAGCTCTTCGGCATCGAGCGGCTGACGGAGCTGTGCAGCGACAAGGCCAAAAAGGCCAAGGACCTCGGCCCCTGCATCCTGGAAAGCGTCCGCAAATTCGCCGGCGACTTCCCCCAGAGCGACGACATGTGCCTGGTGTGCTTCGGCCGCGAGTGAATTGGCCAACGGCTCAAATCTCAAATTTGAGATATGAATTCTGAAATGACCGACGGCCGGCTCGTGGCCGCACTACGCCCACTGCACCCGCAGGTGGTTCTCAACCCGCTCCACGCCGTCCAGCCGGCGGATGACCTCCTGGGCCATCTGCTTGTGGAAGAACGAGCGGACGGCGCCTTCCAGGCGGACGACCCCTTCGCGGGCCTCCACCTTCAACTCATGCGTCTGCCCATACGGGCTGCGGCTCAGGGCAAAGTGAACCTGGTCCGCAAGCGCGGGACGTTCCAAGACGGCGGCTTCGATTTTCATGGCGGGTCGTGACGGTTAGGCGGGCTTCAGGGACCGTTTTTTCAGGCGGCGCAGCGTAGAGGCCGCCTCGATCTGTGGAAATATCGGTTACTACCCGCCGCATGCTTGCACAAGAGTTGCTGGTAAGCGGGGAAAAATCCGAAAGAATTACCAGTTCTTCCATGCGTAACGATCAAACCGTAGTGGCGGCTTCCAGCCGCCAGGGAACCGGCCGGTTCGGCATTCTTGGGAGAGAACACGGCGGCTGGAAGCCGCCGCTACTGCAGCCAGCTGGGCAATTCCCCAGCCCTCGGCAGATGAATCACCGTCGCCGAGGTGATCGCCGGCAGCTTCCGCACAGCCTCTAGCGCCGCCGCCGGCGGCTCGGCGTCGAGATTCAGAATGCCCACCGCCTCTCCGCCCGGGGCATCCCCAGCGCGCCCAACCGACATCTGGGCGATGTTCACCTTATGCTCGCCGAACACCGTGCCCACCCCGCCAATAATGCCGGGGACGTCTTTATGCGTGAACACCAGCAGCCAGCCGTCCAGGAATGCTTCCAGCCGGTAGCCGTCCAGCGACACCAGCCGCGGCATCGAATGGCCGAACACGGCGCCGACAATCCGCCGCGTCTCGCCGCCCAGCCCCTCGACCTCGACGCCCATCGACGAGCGGAAGGCGCCCATTTCTCGACGTGATTCGCTGGACAGCGCGATGCCGCGCTCTTCCAAGAGCAGGCTGGCGTTGACGAGATTCACGTCCTCGGCGAGCGCCCCCTGCAGCAGGCCCGCCGAGAACGCCGAGGTCAGGACCTTCGTCTCACGCGTGGCGATCTCGCCTCGGTAATGCAGGTGGCAGGCCTTCAGGCCGCTGGGGATCAGCCCCGCGGCCATGCGGCCCAGGCGGTACGCAACGTCCAAGTAACCGCGAAGCTGCTCCAGCGCCTTCGCGTCGAGAGCCGCGATGTTCACCGCGTTTTTGATCTGCCCGGTCGTCAGGAAATCCACCAGCAGATTCACCGCTTCGACGGCGACGAGCGTTTGCGCTTCCTCGGTGCTCGCCCCGAGATGCGGCGTGCAGAGCACGTTCGGCATCCCGAACAGCGGGCTGGCGGTACACGGCTCCTCGGTGAACACGTCGAGGGCCACGCCGCCGATCTTGCCGGACTTCAGCCCTTCAACGAGGGCCGCTTCGTTGTAAATGCCGCCGCGCGCCGCGTTGATCAGCCGCACCCCCGGCTTCAGCCGGTCAAGCTGCGGCCGATCGATCAGATTGCGCGTCTCCTCGGTCAACGGCGTGTGGACCGTGAGATAATCAACCCGCGGCAGCATCTCATCGACCGTGGTGAACGACTCGATGCCAAGCTCTTTCGCCTTCTCGTTGGAGAAAAACGGATCGTAGCCGAGCACGCACATTTCCAGAGCCAGCGCGCGCATGGCGACGGCCAGACCGATTCGTCCCAAACCGACCACGCCCAGCGTCTTGCCCGCCACCTGAGCGCCCATGTATTTGCTGCGGTCCCAGCGGCCCTCGATTAGGCTTTGATAGGCCGGCGCGATGTTGCGAGAGAGCGCCAGCATCAGGGTGATGGCATGCTCCGCCGTGCTGAGCGTATTCCCGGCAGGCGTGTTCATCACCACGATGCCGGCCCGCGTCGCCGCCGCGCGGTCGATGTTATCGACGCCCACGCCAGCCCGCACAATGGCTCGCAGCCGGCGGTTCCCCTCAAGTGATTCGGCCGTAATCTTTACGCCGCTGCGGCAGATGGCGCCGTCAAACTCCGCCAGCGCCGAACGCAGCGCGTCGCCCTTCAATCCCGTGCGGACTTCAAACGTAACGCCCGGCGCCGCCTTGAGCAGATCCAGACCTTCTTGGGAGAGTGTATCGAGAACAATAACTGATGGCATGGTGCGCTTGTTAAGTGAAATAGCCCCGACCTAGCTAGGTCGGGGCTGCGTTGGACGTAGCTTCCGTTTACTTCTGATTCTTCCGCCGAAACTCCGCCATGAAATCACGCAGCGCTTCGACGCCCGCCAGTGGCATCGCATTGTAAATCGACGCCCGAATGCCGCCGACCGAGCGGTGGCCCTTCAACTCCGTGAGATTGCGCTTCTTAGCCTCCGCCACGAATTGCGTCGTCAGCTCGTCGCTCGGCAGCCGGAACGTCACGTTCATCAACGAACGGCACTGCGGCTTCGCATGACCCGCATAGAAGCCGCTGCTGCGATCCACCTCCTCGTACAGCAGGCGCGCTTTATCCGCATTCCGCCGGTGCATCGCCTCCAGCCCGCCGATGTCGTTCAGTAGCCATTCCGTGATCAGCTTCAGCACGTAAATCGCGAACGTCGGCGGCGTGTTCCACAGCGAGTTGTTCTGGGCGTGGATGTCGTAGTTCAAGTAGCCCGGCAAATTCGGATCGCTCCGCTTCAGCAAATCCTTCCGAATGATGACGACCGTCACCCCCGCCGGCCCCGCGTTCTTCTGGGCACACGCGTAAATCAGCCCGTACTTGCGGACGTCGATCGGCCGGCTCAAGAAATTGCTCGACACGTCGCACACCAGCGGCACGTCGCCCACTTGCGGCTCCGATTGAAACTCAACGCCCTGAATCGTTTCGTTGTCGGTGTAGTGAACATACGCCGCCTGCGGTTCAAGATTCAGCTCCGCGCGGTCCGGCACGCGATCGTAGTTCGTGCTCTTGCCGTCCCAGGCGACGCGCGTTTCGCCGACCTTTTTTGCTTCCGCGAGCGCGTAGTTGCCCCACGAGCCGGTGATGATATAGTCCGCCACCTGCCCGCGGCCGAGCAGGTTCATCGGAACCATCGAAAACTGGAGCCGGCTGCCGCCTTGCACGAACAGCACCGCGTAGTCGTCCGGAATCGAGAGCAACTTGCGGAGATTCTTCTCGGCGTCTTCGATAATCGTGGTGAAGGCCCCGCTGCGATGGCTGATCTCCAGAATCGAGGCGCCCACGCCGGGCAGCGCCAGCATGTCCCGCTGCACTTGTTCGAGCACCGAAAGCGGAAAAACGGCCGGGCCGGCCGAAAAATTGTAGACCCTCTCGGTCATGGCGAATCCTTGCGAGCAATCACTGGGCCTGAAAGAAACGGGCATTTTAGCCCCAATCGAGACCCTTGGCGATGGCCCCGGGTTCACCCGCCAGCGCGGCACCAATTAGCCCCGGTCAGTGACCGGGGGCTAAATGAACTAAAGAATACTGACTAACCCGCCGGCTTCGGCGGCTTGCCGTCAATCCACGGCCCCGCGAGCTTCTGATAACCCGGCGGCGTGAGCGTGCTGCCCTTATCGCCCGCGTGCCAACCAGGCACATGCAGCGGCTTGTCGCGATCCGCCGACATCTTCTCCCAGTGGTCCGCCCAACTCGAATTGCCGTCCACCACGCGGCCGTCGCGATCCATCTGAAACACTTTCCCCTCACGATAGCTCCGCGCCGCCAGCGCCACGATCGCCACCGCCGCCGCCGCCAGCTCCGGATCGTTGTTCACCATCGCCGGCTTAGCCGCGCGGATTGCCTCCAGAAAGTTCGCAAAATGCGCAGCGTCGAAATCCTGCGTCGCCTGCGAGCGATGCGTCTCGCGCTTCAGCGAACTATCGCCAGTCACCTGCGGCCGCTCCGGCGCAAAGTCAAACGACCCCTTCGGCCCGGCGCCAAAGCAATTCCCGGCGAACACCAGCGATCCCAAATGTCCGCGGATTACATGATCCAGCTTCACCTCAGTGGAAACCATCGTGCTGCTGACGACGCCCTGCACCCCTTTGTGAAAATCCACGAGGATCGACGACACGTCCGGCACTTGCCGGTCGTCGTATTCCAGAAAAATCCCGCCGCCAGCCACCACCCGCCCAGGCATCCGCAGTCCGGTCGCCTTCAGCATGCCGGTGATGCGGTGCATGAAGAGATCGCCCATCATCCCCAGGCTGTACGGCCAGTAGCACCGCCACTGCGCGTACACTTCGCGGTCAAACGGCCGATCCTCGCTCAAGCCCTCCTTCACTCCCTGCCACTGCGGCCAGTCGATCGAGTGCGGCGTCATCTCCTTGGTAATCTCATTGTGCCGCGTCATGCCGTACGACGAG
>JAICUM010000633.1 GCA_025935855.1 Pirellulales bacterium
GGGCGTGGCTGCGCAACAGTTGACGCCGCCACGCCCATCGAAGACTCTGGGCGTGCCACCCGGTTTTCGCAACAGCTTCCTCCAGCCCCCGGCCTCCCGTCTCCAGCCTCGCCCATGATTGCCGCTAAGCCGGGAAAGCTCGTCGTGATCTCCGGCCCGTCGGGCGTCGGCAAGAGCACGGTCGTGCGGCAGGTATTGGAGCGGCTGGGACCGGCCATTCGCCTGAGTGTTTCCGCGACCACACGGCCGCCGCGGCCCGGCGAGCACGACGGCGTCGATTACTACTTTCTGACGGACGCGGAGTTCCACCGGCGCCGCCAAGCCGGGGAATTTCTGGAGTGCATCGAAGTCTTCGGCCGCGGGCACTGGTACGGCACGCTGTGGAGCGAGGTGAGGTCTAGTCTGTCCCAGGGAAAGTGGGTAATCTTAGAGATCGACGTGGACGGCGCCGGCGAGGTGCTGCGCCAGTTCCCCGAGGCGGTGACGGTGTTCATCCGTCCGGATTCCGTCGAGGAGCTCGAGCGGCGGCTCCGCTCGCGCGGCACCGAAAGCGAAGAAGCGGTCCAGCGCCGTCTGGCGGTCGCCCGGCATGAGCTATTGCAAGCGGACCGCTACGAACATCAGGTTGAAAACATCACCGTCGAGCAGGCGGTGGATGAGATTTGCGAAATCCTGCACAGCCACGGGCTCGATGCCGAAGGGCATGCCGCGGCTTGTTGATACATCCCAAGGGTTCAGGGTTCAGGGTTCAGTACGAGCCCGAAGGCTGCTGAACCCCGAACCCTGAACCCTACCCACTCACTCGAATGATCGACGCGCTTAAAGAAGAAGAAATCGTCAACAAGGTCGGCGGCCGGTTCAAGCTTTCGACGCTGATTCAGAAGCGGCTGGCGGCGATCAACTCTGGCGCCCGGCCATTGGTAGATTTCAAGAGCGACGACAAGATGGAAGTCGTCGTTCAGGAAATCCTCCAGGACAAGATTTATTTGGACGCGACCAGCCAGGTCCGCGTCACTGGCGAACCGCAGCGGCCGGTCGGCGGACCGCCGGAGTTCGATTTGTCGTCGCTGTAAACTCCGCCCCCTTGTGGGGAGGGCTAGGGAGGGGGTCGAATCGCGTTCGTGCGTCTCACCCCTCCCTGGTGCTACGCACGGACTACCGCACTTGCGCTCGGCCGCCACTGGCGACTGTGCTCGTTTGGTCCCATCCCCATCAAGGCGAGGGAACAATCCGCCATGTCCCGCGAAATCTTGATCGGCGTGACGGGCGGCATTGCGGCGTATAAGACGGCCGCGTTGGTGAGCGAGTTGGTGCAATCCGGGCTTGGCGTCACGGTGGTGATGACGCGGGACGCTCAGAAGTTTGTCGGCGCCGCGACGTTTTGCGCGCTTACCGGGCGGCCGGTGGCGTCGCGCGTCTTCGAGAAGGAAGATCATCCGCTCGGTCCGCATATTGAGCTGGCGCGCAAAGCAGAATTGCTGTGCGTGGCGCCGGCCACGGCCAACTTCCTCGCCAAAGCCGCTTGCGGCCTAGCGGACGACTTACTCAGCACGCTGCTCCTGTCGTTCACCGGTCCCGTGCTTTTCGCCCCCGCGATGAACAAGGAGATGTGGACCAAGTCCGCCGTGCAGCGCAATGTCTCTCAACTGCGCGAAGACGGCGTTGAGTTCGTCGGCCCCGCCGAGGGCTGGCAAAGCTGCCGGGAACTGGGCGTCGGCCGGATGGCGGAGGCGAAGGAGATTGCCGCGGCGATTCATGCGCTGCTTGATTCGATTGGACCAAAATAGAATGACGAATTCCGAATGACGAATGAAGGATGAATGTCATTTCGTCATTTGGGTTTCGAGTTTTCGTCATTTTCTCCATGGCCCGCATCCTCATCACCTCTGGTCCGACGCGGCAGTACCTGGATCCGGTGCGCTACCTGACCAACGCATCCAGCGGGCGGATGGGGGGCGCGCTGGCTGCGGCGGCCCTAGATCTTGGGCATGCGGTGACGGTCGTTTCGGGCCCGGTTGAAATCAGTTATCCGTCCGCGGTTGAAGTTATTCCTGTTGTATCCACGGAGGAAATGCTCACCGCGTCGCGCGAGGCGTTTGAGCGGTGCGATGGTCTGATTGGCGCCGCGGCGCCGTGCGACTATCGGCCAGAGCGGGTGCAGGAACAAAAAATCGCCAAGACGGGCGAGCCGCTGCTGTTGCAGCTCCTGGAAACCGACGACGTCGTTGCCACTCTCGCCGCTGAAAAAGTTCGCCGGTGGGTCGTGGGCTTCGCGCTGGAAACCGACGACCATCGGCTCCGCGCCCTGGCGAAACTGGAGCGCAAGCGGTGCGACCTGATGGTTTCCAACAGCGTGGAAGCAATCAGCTCGCTGGAGAACCGGGTTGAAATTCTCGATCCCGCTGGCACGGTGCTTCGCGAAGCCAGCGGTAGTAAGGACCACGTCGCCCGCGAGATTCTGACCGTGATCCAGGAGCGGCTGATAGCTTCCGGGAAAGCCGCGAACCGGTAGGCGGCCGGGACTGTCATCAGCGGCAAGAGGAGCATCCGACCATGTTCAGCCAACGCCGCCCAATCTGCCGCCGCCCCTGCGAGCTTCGCCGTGAGGCTCGCTTGGCCCGCCGTCGCCGTGCCACTGGGGTCGGGGGGGATTTTGGGAGGGGAGAACCAAAGAAGAAACCCCGCACACCACGCCCAAAAAAAACCCACCCCCAAC
>JAICUM010000715.1 GCA_025935855.1 Pirellulales bacterium
CGATGATGTCGTGACCGTCGATGCCGAGCACCCGCTGCGCTTCGAAGCGTCTGGCCCCGACGGCGGCCTGAAACCCTACGTCCTCGTGCGCGGGAGGTTGGAAGCACTCTGCACACGCGCCGTGTACGCGGAGCTTGTGGAGCTAGCGGAGGCGGGCGAGGGCGACGAGGGCGGTGTGTGGAGTGGGGGAGAGTGGTGGGGGATGGGGTGAAAATTGATCTGCAGGCGTTTCGCCACTCCCCAAGTTTTTCGTGAATTGCTGTGGACTATTCACGCAAAAACTTGGGGAGGGCTTGAGCCGGGATTTCGCGCGGTACGCGCAGATTGCCGGCCTACTTGGCATCATCCCAGAACTGTCCCCCCGGACCAGTTCTTGCCGTCGTACGTTCCGTCCGCTTCGACTTCCCGCCGGCACGATGAGCGATCGTAAGGTGGCTTATCGTTTATCGAATGGCATCCCCGGTTTGGGGGAGACTTCACTTACGGGATAAGCTGAAGGCGTATCGCTTGGGCGACGGCGTGGGCGTTATCGTTGACCCCGAGCTTGGCTTGCGCCTTCTTTAAATGACTCCGCACCGTTTCCTGTCCCAACCCGAGAAGGCTAGCGCTCTCTCGAATGCGCTTGCCGTTGGAAAGCAGCCTCAAAACAGCCAGTTCGCGCGGCGTCAGCAAAACGCCCTTTCCCAGTCGGCTTGGGTTGGGTGCGATCAATTTCTGAAGGCGAATGGCTGCGAAGGTCGCAGCGAGAAGCAGCAGCGCGCGTGTCTCGGCTCGAAGGCGCTGCGTGAGCGAATGTCGGGACCAATAGACGACAATCCACCGGCCGCCGACGGGGCACGTCAATCGATCCCGCATCCCATATTTCAATGCGAGTTCGAACGGCCAACGGTCAACGCCGATCGGCTCAAGCCGCTGCATTGTTTCAGACATCGTGTAAGGAGCAAGCGCGAGCCTTGCCAGTACCGCGCCGGCGCCGGGATTGATTTTCGTGAGCTCCATTTGCTCATCCCACCAGCCTTTGGGAGCACTCTTATGCAAAAATACCGTTTTTCCGATCTCGATCGCCTCGATGTCTCCCCATCGTAACGGGAGGAGCAAAGCTCCCAGGACGTTCAAGCCGCTGGCCTCATGTGTGGCGTCATGAAGGGCATTGAGGACATGATCCGGACTGTCGAATTCGTCGATGCGTTCAGTAAAGCGCAACAGCCGGGAAACGAGCTTCGATCGGTCTTGTTCGTTGGACGCCATCATCGCCTCGGATAAGAGCCAACCTCTTTCTCATTTGCCCACGGTGGGCGATATCCTCGCCCACCGGCGCGTCGTCTACTGTCCCATCTTGTTCTTCAGCACCGTATCGATCTGCTTTTTCACGGCGTCCAAATTGAACGACGCAGGATCCTGCATCGGCGGATAATCGATCGCCGTCAGGGCAAGCTTCTTGACCTCGTCCTGTACACTGACGAAGCGCCAGAATTCGCGAGCGTAGAAGTCGTTCATGTATCCGCCGCCGAGATCGTTGAGACTCTGGCCACCAGTCGACGGCGTCCGCTCGAAGGGGTCTTGGCGAAGGTTGACCATGGTCGGCATGTCGGTCGTGACTTTCGCGCCGGGCCAGCCTCCGGGCTGCTGATAGAACTGGAACTTGAAGTCATCGATGCGGATCGCACCGAGCTGAGGACCGCCAAAGTAGAAGAATTCGTGGCGGGTCGACGGCCCTTTTCCTTCCAGCAAGTCGAGCTGATTGTAGCCATCGAGATGGTTTTTGTAGGTGCGGTCGCCCAACGTCGCACCCTGCAGCAGTTGGTTGGTGATTTCGGCATTGCCGCCGGCGGCAACGAGCGTCGGGAACCAGTCGAGCGCCGAAAAGATACCGTTCTCGACTTTGCCCGGTTTGATATGGCCCGGCCAACGCGCGATGCAGGGAGCGCGGAAACCGCCTTCCATTACGGTCCCCTTTGTTCCTTTGAACGGCGTCATGCCGCCGTCGGGCCACGTGAAGACTTCCGCGCCGTTGTCGGTCGTGAAGACAACGATGGTGTTGTCCGCTTCTCCAATGTCGTCGAGGTGCTTGAGGAGAGCACCGATATTATCGTCCATCTGCGCCATGCCGGCTTCTTCAAG
>JAICUM010000311.1 GCA_025935855.1 Pirellulales bacterium
CGAGGCGTTCGATGCCCATCCGTGGAATATCTTTCCAATCAACGCGGGCGCCAAACGCCAGGTGCGCGAGAATCGCCAGCTTCTGGGCCGCGTCGCTGCCGTCCACGTCCATTGCCGGGTCCGCCTCGGCATAACCCAGCCGCTGGGCTTCCGCCAGCACGGCGCTGTACGAAGCGCCTTCGTCGTGCATCTTCGTGAGGATGAAGTTGCTGGTGCCGTTCAGGATGCCGTGGAGCGATTTAATTTGATTCGCCGACAGGCACTGGCTGATGTTGGCGATGATCGGAATGCCGCCGGCCACAGAGGCCTCGAACGCAATCGAACGGCCCAGCTCCCGAGCGCGATCAAACAGCTCCGGCCCATGCTCGGCCAGGAGCGCCTTGTTCGCCGTCACGACATCCTTGCCGCTCTCGAGCAGCTTCAGCATGATCGTCCGGGCTGGCTCCAATCCGCCGACCAGGTGAGCCACGACCGAGATTTCCGAGTTCTTAATGACGTCGTTGACGTTGTCCGTCAGCACGCCGGCAGGAAGCTCGCAATCCCGCGGCTTGTGCATGTCGCGCACCACCGCCTTTTCCAGCCACAGAACCCGGCCGGCATGGCGGGCCGTCCGGTCGCCGTGATCTAAGAGCAGCTTGGCCACTCCGGCTCCAACGGTGCCTAGTCCAATAATGGCGACTTTGGTCTTATCCATGGCGAATGAGGAGGAACGTGCCGCTGTGCCATGGGCGGTTCGCCAGTGGTTCACAGAGCGTTCATGGTAATTGGCCATGCGAGCGAACGTCAACGGTGGGCACGGTTTGCGCCGCGCCGGGCGATGGGTAGAATCGTCGGTTCGCCCTAACACGAAGACAACCTCGTCGGGGACTGAAACGCCCTGGCCGCCAGCCGCGATCGCCCGCCGCGCTTCGAGAAAAAAATGCCTCGCTACAATCCCGCGACGATCGAGCCCAAGTGGCAAGCCTATTGGGAGCAGCACGCGACATTCGCCGCGCCGCGCCTGCCGCAGGGCGAGAAGCTCTACGTGCTCGACATGTTCCCCTACCCCAGCGGCGAGGGCCTACACGTCGGGCACCCGGAAGGCTACACCGCGACCGACATCGTCAGCCGCGCAGCTCGAATGCAAGGCAAGAGCGTCGTCCACCCGATGGGCTTCGACAGCTTTGGTCTGCCGGCCGAGGAGCACGCCATCAAAACCGGCGTCCATCCGCGGGTGCAGACCGAGAAGAACATCGCCACCTTCCGCCGGCAACTCAAAATGCTCGGCTTCAGCTATGACTGGGGCCGTGAGATCGCTACGACGGACGTGGCGTACGTGCGCTGGACGCAGTGGATCTTCCTGCAGATTTACGACACGTGGTTCGACCAGGAGCAGCAGCGCGGCCGGCCAATTGCCGAGCTACCGATTCCGCCGGAGGTGAAGGCCAAAGGCGATGATGCCGTTCATACTTATCAAGACGAACATCGCCTCGCCTATCAAAGCGAAGCGCCCGTCAATTGGTGCCCCGCGCTTGGCACGGTGCTCGCCAACGAAGAAGTGATCGACGGCAAGAGCGAACGCGGCGGCTATCCAGTGGTCCGCATGCCGCTGCGGCAGTGGATGCTGCGCATCACAGCCTATGCCGATCGCCTCGAAAAAGACTTGGAAGGCCTCGATTGGCATGAAGGCATTAAAGCGCTGCAGCGCAACTGGATCGGCCGCAGCACCGGCGCTGAAGTCGATTTCTACATCGGCCACTTATCCCCCGGCGAGTCGCCAGAGGCGAAAAGCGGCTTCGATTTGTGGAAACGGTCGCGGCAAAACACTGGCTTCCCCAAAAAGCCCGAAGCCGACGTTCTCCGCATCTACACCACCCGCCCCGACACGCTCTTCGGCGCTACCTACATGGTGATCGCCCCAGAGCATCCGTTCGTTGAACGCCTCACGACGTCTGAGAACAAGCCTGCCGTCGCCGCCTACCGGGAGCAGGCCGCCGCGAAGAGCGATCTCGACCGCACTGAGCTCGCCAAGGGAAAAACCGGCGTCTTCACCGGCAGCTACGCCATCAACCCGGTCAACGGCGAAGCGATTCCCATCTGGATCGCCGACTATGTGCTCATCAGCTACGGCACCGGCGCCATCATGGCCGTCCCCGCGCACGACGAGCGCGACTTCGAGTTCGCCCGCCAGTACGAACTCCCGATCCGCGCCGTCGTCCAGCCGGGGGACCACGTCCCTCGGGAAGAAGCACAAAAGATTCTCAACGGCGAGCAAGTTTACACCGAAACCGGCCAAGCCATTAACTCCGACGATTTCAACGGCCTCACAACTCCGCGGTTCAAAGAGCGCATTACCGCCTGGCTCGCGAAGCACGGCCTCGGCCGTCAGGCCGTGAACTACAAGCTGCGCGACTGGCTCTTCAGCCGCCAGCGCTTTTGGGGCGAGCCATTTCCGATCCTCCACGAGCTGAACGCCGAGGGCAAACCAACAGGCCGCGTGCGCGCCGTGCCTGAGAACCAACTTCCTGTTGATCTGCCGCACCTCGAAGACTTCAAGCCGCACGGCCGCCCTGAGCCGCCGCTCGACAAGGCGCCGCCTGACTGGCTCTACCCGGTCATCGACGGCAAGCGCTACAAGCGCGAAACGAACACCATGCCCCAATGGGCCGGCAGTTGCTGGTATTACTTGCGGTTCCTCGATCCGAAGAACGCCAACGCGCCCGTCGATAAGCAAATCGAAAAAGCCTGGATGCCGGTGGACCTCTATATCGGCGGCGCCGAGCACGCGGTGCTCCACCTGCTCTACTCGCGATTCTGGCACAAGGTACTCTACGACCGCGGCATCGTCAGCACGCCCGAGCCGTTTCAGAAGCTCGTGAACCAAGGCATGATTCTCGGCGAAAACAACGAGAAAATGTCCAAGGCCCGCGGCAACGTCGTCAACCCCGACGACGTGGTGAAGGAGTACGGCGCCGATGCCCTGCGGCTGTACGAAATGTTCATGGGCCCGCTCGAAGCCACCAAGCCCTGGAGCATGGAAGGCGTCAACGGCGTACACAATTTCCTCGGCCGGGCGTGGCGAATGATCATCGACGACCGCTCCGAGACAATGGCCCTCAACCCGGCGGTGACCGACGCGGCCCCGAATGACGAAGAGCTGCGCGTCCTGCACCGCACGATCAAGGCGGTGACGGACGACGTCGCCAAGCTTTCTTTCAACACCGCCATCTCGCGGATGATGGAGTTCACCAATTTCTTCACCAAGCAAGACCGCCGCCCGCGGGCCGTGCTTGAACCGTTCGTCCTGCTGCTATCACCCTTCGCGCCGCACATCGCGGAAGAACTATGGGAAGCCCTGGGCCACGCCAAAACGCTCGCCTACGAGCCCTGGCCAAAATATGATCCTGAGTTGCTGGTAGAATCAACGATCGAGCTTCCCGTGCAAATCAACGGCAAAGTGCGGAGCAAAATCACCGTGCCGGCCGACGCCGACAATGGGGCCGTCTTGGAACTCGCCAAGCGCGATCCCAAGGTGGCCGACTACATCGCCGGCAAACCGATCGTTAAGGAAATCGTGATCCCCAGCCGCCTGGTGAATATCGTAATTAAAGGCTGATAATCGCGTCGCTTACACCCTCGTCACCTTTGCAGAAGCATGTCGATGAAAAACGCGGTCGCCGTCGTCTTAGGGGGAGGGCAGGGCAGTCGGCTGCAGCCGCTCACGACCTATCGCTCGAAGCCCGCCGTGCCGCTCGCCGGGAAATATCGGCTTATCGACATCCCGATTTCCAACTGCATCAACAGCGGCGTGAACCGCATTTACGTGCTGACGCAGTTCCTGTCGGTCAGCCTCCACCGCCACATCCGCGGCACGTACAGCTTCGACAACTTCAGCGGCGGCTTTGTCGAAATCCTCGCCGCCCAGCAGACGATGGACGGCGGCACGGATTGGTACCAGGGCACCGCCGACGCGGTCCGCAAGCAAATCCGCTACATGACGCAGCCGGGCATCGACTACGTGGCCATCCTGTCGGGCGATCAGCTCTACCGCATGAACCTCGCGGCCATGATTCGCACGCACGTCGAATCGAAGGCCGACATCACCATTGCCGCCAAGCCCGTTCATGCTCACGAAGCCGCGGCCATGGGCATCATGCGGGCGGACAATTCCGGCGAAGTCGTGGGCTTCGTTGAAAAGCCAAAAACTGAGGAGCAAATCGCACCGGTGCGGATGGATCCCGGCTGGATCGACTCGCGCGGCATCGCCAGCGGCGGCCGCGACTGCCTGGCCAGCATGGGCATCTACGTGTTCAGCACGAAGGTGCTGGCCGGGATGCTCGCCGAGGACAACCACCGCGACTTCGGCCGCGAAGTGTTCCCGCACGCCATCGGCCGCCGCCGCGTTCAAGTGCATCTGTTCGACGGCTACTGGGAAGACATTGGCACGATCGGCTCCTTCTACGAAGCGAACCTGCAGCTCACGCAACCGAACCCGCCGTTTAACTTCAACGACGCCAAGGCGCCGATTTACACCCGGCCGCGGTTTCTGCCGCCGTCGCGCATCGACGGGGCCGTCGTCACGGGCAGCTTGATTTCTGACGGCTGCGTCATCGAGCCCGGCGCTCGGATCGAAAACAGCGTGATCGGCCTGCGGTGCCGCATCGGCCGCGACGTCACGATCCGCGATTCCATCCTGATGGGCGCCGACTATTACGAAACGCCCGAGGCGCTGGCGACCAGCGACCTTGCCGAGCTGCCGCCGATCGGCGTCGGCGCCGGTAGCATCATCCATGGCTCGATCGTGGACAAGAATTGTCGCATCGGCCCCCGCGTGCGTATCATTAACGACGCCCATGTCGAGGACGAATCGGCCGGCGAGTGCTGCGCCATTCGCGACGGGATTCTGGTCGTTGGCAAGGAGGCGATTCTGCCGGCTGACTGGCATCTGCGAAGCGGCCAACCAGTCGTCCAAGCCCGGCAATTGGTATAATCCATCGCCCTCAACCGGGTCGCAGCACGGCGAAGTGCCGCCGCTTCATTGGCCAAGTCGTCCCCGGCTGCAATACTAAGAGTTCTATTCCGCACTGACCTTTCTCAAGCGGATCATCGGAGATTCTAAGAAGCCATGAGCTTGTCGCGTTTAACGTCTCTCGGTTTGCCGGCCGTCGCCGGATTTGTTTTTCTCTGCGCTGTTCACCGGGTATCCGCGCAGCAGCCGGCCCCCGATCAGCCCCCGGCCAAGGTTGCCAATCCGGTCTATCTCAACGAGCCCGCGCCGCCGCCCAAGCCGAAGATCGTTCAGGAAGTCAAAGCCGTCGAGAAGTACGACGACGGCAAGACGCGCGTCGAGCGCCAGGTTCGCCGCATGTCGGACGACTCGATCATGAACCACGGCAAGTTCACCGAGTTTTACCACAACGGCAACAAGTTTTCCGAAGGCAACTTCAAAGACGGCGTGCAGGACGGCGAGTGGAGCTACTGGCACGAAAACGGCCAGCTTTGCAAGACTGTGAACTTCGTCAACGGGCAGCCGGACGGCGCCTGGGAAACCCATCGGGCTGACGGCACGCTGCAGACCAAGAAGTCCTACAAAGACGGCAAGCGCAACGGCCAATGGGTGCTCTACTTCGATGACGGCAAGACGCCCAACATCGAGCAGAACTACGTTGACAATAAGCTCGACGGGCAGGTCACCGTGTACTTCAAGGACGGCAAGCCGAAGATCCAAACCGTGTTCAAAGCCGGCCTGCGCGAGGGACCGTCCACCGAATGGGAAGAATCGGGCCGCAAGACTGCCGAGGCCACTTATGTAAATAACAAGCTCGACGGCAAGGTGACCCGATACAACACGGATGGATCGAAGACGGAAGAATACTTCCGCGACGGCAAGCGCGTCAAAGCTCCGGCGGCTTAACTGAGAAGGCAAACGATGGCG
>JAICUM010000540.1 GCA_025935855.1 Pirellulales bacterium
ATAAAACGATTCCGCGTTCGATCCTCATCTCCATCGTCGCGGTGGCGCTGATCTACATGGCGATGAATCTGGCGCTCATCGGCGTCGTTCCCTGGCACGAGGCGAATCAAAAAGACTCGCTGGCCAACACGAACATCGCTGCCGCCTTCATGACCCGGCTGTATGGCGAGCGCGCCGCCGCGGCGCTCACGGTTCTCATTATCTGGACTTGCCTGGCCGGCGTGTTCGCCATGACGCTCGGCTACTCGCGGATTCTTTACGCCGCCGCGAGTCGTGGCGATTTTCTTCGCGCGTTCGCCGCTTTGCACCCCACGCGAAATTTCCCGTGGGCGGCCCTAGCGCTGATCAGCTTGGTCACCGCCGTTTTTTGCTTCCTGCCATTGGAGTTCGTCATCCCCGGCGCCGTGACGATGCGCATCGGCGTGCAGTTTATGGGGCAGATCGCCGCGCTTCACACACTGCATCGGCAACACCGCCCGCTGCCGTTTCGCATGTGGCTCTATCCACTGCCGCCGGTCGTCGCGCTGGTGGGCTGGGTCTTTCTGCTGGTCACGAGCGATGTGTTTCTGCTGGAGATGGTCGCGGTGGTCTACGGAACCGGCTGGCTCGCCTTTCGGCTGCGCCGACGCTGAGCGCAAAGAAAAAGCCCCGCGAGCATTGCTGGCCCGCGGGGCTTCAAATCGGTGTCCAAATCTCGCGGCTTAATGGTGACCGCCGTGGCCGCCGCCATGACCTCCGCCGCCGCCCATGTGACCGCCGCCGCCGCCACCCATGTGCATGCCGCCCCCGCCACCCATGTGGCCGCCGCCCATGTGCATGCCGCCGCCTCCCATATGAACGCCGCCGCCACCCACGTGGACTCCGCCTCCGCCCATGGGGAAGCCGCCGCCGCCAGGATGGCTGATGTGTACCGTGCCGCCGGAATTGCCGACGTGATATCCGCCGATGTTCACGCCGCCGGGATGGCCGACATTCACGTGACCGCCGGTTCCCGGCCGGCCATTGCCGCCGCCAGCCCAGTTGCCGCCGTTGCCAGGATGACCATTCCAGTTACCATTTCCGCCGTGGCCATTCCCGTTGCCATTGTGGTAACCGCCGCCATAGCCATAGCCGCCACGACCGTAACCGCCGTAGCCATACCCCCGGCCAAAAAGAAGGCCGAGCCCAGGACCGAATCCATAACCGAATCCGAACGGATAACCATACCCTCCATAGCCAAAGCCACCCAATCCATAGCCCAGGCCGTACCCTAGGCCACGTCGATAGCCATAACCCAATCCGCCGTAACCTAGACCCCCATATCCATAGCCGAGTCCGCCATAGCCGCCGTACCCATACCCGCCGTAGTTACCATAGCCGCCGTAGCTGGGGTAGTAGTAGCTATAGAGGTTGTTGTTGTTTTGGTAGTAGCTCTGATCATATTGATCCATGCTGTCGAACATCCCCGGCGTGTAGGGAATCCACTGGTTGTTGAGCCACACAACCCACTGGTTCGTCGGCAGCCAATACCACCAGATACCGTCGTACAAGACGTACCGCCACTTGTCGTCTTGCTGATTCGCGTTCGCGCCGGCGTCCGCCGGCGCGTTGCCGCCAGGGGCTACATTCGGACCGGCCGCCGCGGGGGCGTTGGCTGGAGTCGCATTGGTGGCGGGCGGTGCGTTTCCTTGCCCGTTTAAGCGTTGCTCGATTCGGTTGAGCCGCTCTTCGATCGAGTTGTTAGTTGAAGTCGCCGCGCCCGCATTGGCCGTTGCAGCGGTTCCCGGCGTGGCTGGCACATTGTTCGAGGCCGTGGCTGGCGCCGCCGGTGTTGGCGTTCCAGCGGCAGGCGTGTTCGTTGTCTCTTGAGCCACCACAACTCCGCCAAGGACGAACGCCACCGTGGCGGCGGACGTTAAACTAAGCATTCTCATAGCCGACGCTCCTACTCACTTTGCGTGAACAGAACCAAGCCGATCCGTGGGGCCGATGTGCGGGCGGCCACAGTAACTGTACGCGAATCCCGTGCCCGCGGTTTAGAGCCTCCTGCGGAAAGAGGCAACGCGGCGTAAATTGATGACACGCAACGAGAACGGACGACGCCGGCGTGAATTAACGTTTCTTAAGTAACGATGCAAAGTCGCCACTTTCGGCTGTGGCGCCGGCGTTTGGCGGCGCGGAATCGCCGTCCGTCGGCGGGACGTGGGCACCGTGAGCGACGAAAAGCGTCGACGACGCGTTAGGAATCCCGCATCTTCACGAGCATTCCCGTCAGACCGACGCCCACTCCGTACATCGCCCATGTGTTGGTCACAAAGTACGGAAACGCCATCAGCGCCGCTCCAAACAGCATGGGGTACACGCGGCTCTCTTTCTTGCCGTAGGCGAACGCCGCCATCCCGATGAGGCCGAACAGAAATGAGCCAAAAAGCGCGGCCGTCGTGAACATGGATCGATGCGCCCTGTTTGCCAGGTTTGCGGAACGAGTGGTCGGTTCCAGGGCCAATCAGTACCTTAGCATGGGGCGCCATGCCCACGTCTGCGTGGGCATGAAAAGCCGGGAATTCGCATGGCCACGTCGGAGGACCTCCGTGGCCATGGCGCCCCGATTTGAAAAACTGATTGGCCCTGGTGGTCGGTCCTTCCTTCATCCAAAGCCTATCTCCGCCTCATCGCCACACGGTTCACGGCGGATGGATATTCCGTAAGGCGTCGCGCTCGGAACGACCGCTACAACCGGCCAGCCCCCGCGCTGATTCGTCCGGCTTTAATCCCCCCCTTTTTCGTGGGGATTCCCCTTCCACGTCCTTTCAAGACTTAAGATTTCGTTGAGGAACCGAAAAGGCACGACAGCGCCGTAGCCGCCGCTATGCGCGACGCGCAGGGTTTGTGAGCATGTCCGTCTCGACGCCTAACAGCGAAGTCATCGACGATTCCGCCGCTTCCGGCGACTTCACGATCGATCGCTGCAGCAGCTGCGCGACGCGGATCGCCCTGCGCTCGCCGACGCCCGATTCGCCGGCCAGCGCCTGGCTGTGCCGCCGTTGCGGCTCGGTATACTTCGCCCGCTGTCAGGAAAAGGACGGTAAGCCGTTTAGCGCCGGCACGCGCCTCGTCTCCTATTACGAGGTGATGAAGGCGATTAACACGACGCTGGAGACAAAGTCGGGCGCCATCCCGGCGAAGGATGTGCAGCGGCTGGTTTCGTGTCTCGCGGCGCGATCGTACAACGGCCGCGAAGCCCGCCGGCAGAAGCGCTTTCCCGTCGCGGCGCCGGTGACGGTGGTGCCGCTGAGCGCTGACTTCCGCGTCGCCGGGCAGCCGGCCCGCGTGATGACGATCAACGTCTCCGGCGGCGGCTGCGCGATCGTCCATTCACGCCGCATCGTCGAGCCCTATTTGG
>JAICUM010000694.1 GCA_025935855.1 Pirellulales bacterium
CTTTTTTGCGGTTCTTGGGGGTCTTCTTTTTTTTGCGTGTGTCCTACCGCCACTCACGTATGTACTCACGCCCCAAATTACTCCCGACCCCTTCCGGCTTCCACCGGTGCGGTCCTACCCTCGACGCCTGACATACAAGCCGCAACAATGAAGTAAACTGAGCCCTTGCCGCCGTTTAGCCTGACCCATGTCTCAACTCACCCACTTCGACGAGCACGGCGCAAGCCGCATGGTCGATGTGGGCGACAAGGCCGTGACGCGGCGGATCGCTCAGGCCAGCGCGCTGGTACGCATGCGGCCCGGCACACTGAAGGCCATCTGCGAGCGTTCTATCTCCAAGGGGGATGTCCGAGAAGTTGCTCGCCTCGGGGGCATCATGGCCGCTAAACGAACGGCTGACCTGATTCCGCTCTGCCATCCATTGGCGTTGGAATCAATCGAAATACGGCTGGAACCCCATGGCGGCGACTCGCTGCGCATTGAATCGACCGTGGTCATCCACGCCAAAACCGGCGTGGAAATGGAAGCCCTAACAGCCGTTAGCGTTGCCGCTCTCACCGTGTACGATATGTGCAAGTCGATCGACCGTGGCATGACGATCGAGCGTATTCAGTTAGAATCAAAGTCCGGCGGTAAGAGCGGAGAATTCTCGCGCGACGCCTAACGGTCGTCACGAAGCCCGCCCGCCAGAAAGTCCTTCATGAGCCAGGTCCGTAGCACCAACGTTGACGCCCGTGCATCGCTCGCTCGGCTCTTCGCGCCCATTGCGGCTGATTTAGCCCAAGTCGACCGCCGTCTGCAAACCGAACTTCGCCACCCAAACCCGTTCATTGACGAGCTGGCGCAACATTCCTTTCGCATGGGGGGCAAGCGCCTTCGCCCTGCTCTGCTCTTGCTGGCGGCGAAAGCCGTCGGTCCGGTCACTGATGATCACCGAACGCTCGCTGCGGTGGTGGAAATGATTCATACCGCGACGCTGGTCCACGACGATGTCCTTGACGAGGCCGACGTCCGCCGGCATCTCGATACCGTCAACGCCCGCTGGAACAATCAGACCAGCGTTCTGCTGGGCGACTTCCTGTTCACACACGCGTTTTATCTCGCGAGTACGCTGGAAACGACCTTCGGCTGCCGCGTGATCGGCGAAGCCACCAATACCGTGTGCGAAGGCGAGCTGCGCCAAACCGCCGGCGCGGGAAACTTCTGGCTCCCCCGCGAAGAATATCTGGCCATCATCGAAGCGAAGACGGCCGAGCTTTGCGCCTGTTGCTGCCGTCTCGGCGCCCACTATGCCGGCGCCGATCCGGCGGTCGAAGACAAGCTGCGAATCTTTGGCCGAAAGCTCGGCATGGCCTTCCAGATTGTCGACGACTTGCTCGACCTTGAAGGCGAAGAGGAAACCACGGGCAAATCGCTGGGCACCGACCTCGCCAATCGCAAGATGACGCTGCCGCTGATCCTGCTGCGCGATCAGCTTGCGCCGCAGGAGCTCTCGCGGCTCCAGGGCCTCTTCGAGGAATCCGACGCCAACCACGGCGGCATGCTCGTGTCGTGGCTGGAGGAATCGAGTGCTCTGCAGGCAGCCCGCCTTGTCGCCGAACGTTATGCGATGGAGGCGGCGGGGACGCTAAGCGGGCTCGAAGACACCGACGCCAAACGGACGCTCATCGAGCTGTGCCGCTTCGTCGTCGCTCGCAACGCCTAAATAGCCCGGCCACTCTGGCCGGGCGCCGAGCCAGAATGGCTCGGCTATATAGTTTGACCCATCGCTGCGATCTCTTGCGCTAGTGCGTCGACGTTCACCTCGCCTTCAATGTCCACAAACCGGCATTCTGACAAGCTGCGGAACCACACGCCCTGCCGTTTGGCGAATTGACGCGTCCGCGTTTTGACCTTCGCCACCATGCCCGCATGATCCAGTTCGCCCGCGAGGTGGGCGATCACTTCCCGATAGCCAACCGCCTGACTGGCCGTGCGGCCCAAGCGGCGCCCGCCCGAAGTCAGCCGCCGCACTTCGTTGACCAGCCCGCGGTCAATCATCTCTTCGACGCGCTCGTCGATCCGCACATGCTGTTCGGGCTTTGGCCGTCGCAACACGAACACGCGGCACTCGTCCGCCCGCCGACCTTCCTCGAACTGCAGTTGCTGATGGCTAATCGGCTCGCCCGTCGAGCGAAAGACTTCAATCGCTCGGATCAACCGCCGCTTGTCACGCGGATGAATCGCCGACGCCGCCACCGGGTCGATCTGCTCCA
>JAICUM010000440.1 GCA_025935855.1 Pirellulales bacterium
CACCCTGTTCTTTTAGATTCCTGAACATCAATAGTTGGGTGAAAAGGGGTCGGGAGTCTTTTGCGACTGGCGACTCCCCATGTGAGTCGACATCTCTAGTCGCAAAAGACTCTCGACCCCGTCGTCCAAGAACACGGTGGTTGAAAACCGCCGCTACGCGGAGTGCGTGGCATGCAGCGCTTCGTGCCGCCGCTCGCGGCCTTCGTGCTCGACGCGCGCCACCGCGTCAGCCGGGTCTTCGCCGGGGAAGCTGTGAATCGATACTTCTTCCGGTTTCCACCACTCGCCGAGTGACTGGAACAGCAGGAAGAACACCGGCACGAAGAACACAGCCAGAATCGTCGAAGCGATCATGCCGCCGAACACCGCGGTGCCGAGGGCCTGCTGGCTGGAGGCCCCCGCGCCATGCGCCCACAACAGCGGCGCCACGCCGAGGATGAAAGCAAACGACGTCATCAGAATCGGCCGAAATCGCAGCCTGGAGCCTTCGACCGCGGCTTCGAAAATGGTACGACCCGCGATGCGCAGATCGCGCGCGTACTCCACAATCAAAATCGCATTCTTGCTCGCCAGCGCGATGATCAGCACGATGCCGATCTGCGTGTAGATATTGTTATCCAACCCGCGAATCGACACCGCCGCCACGGCGCCAAGCAAACCAAGCGGCACCACTAAAATCACCGCCGCCGGCAGCAGCCAGCTTTCATACTGCGCCGCGAGCACCAGGTACACCAGTAGCACCGCGAAGGCGAACACCCACACCGCCTGGCCGCTCACGCGCTTTTCCTGAAACGCTTCGCCCGTCCAGTCGTAGCCCATGGAGGTCGGCAGCTCGCG
The DNA here is from genome assembly GCA_025935855.1 of Pirellulales bacterium. Lineage (GTDB taxonomy): Bacteria > Planctomycetota > Planctomycetia > Pirellulales > Lacipirellulaceae > Lacipirellula. Next base: position 838 of record JAICUM010000440.1, read on the forward strand.
CTCGCCGATTTGCTCCATGATGTCCAGCGCCTCGCCGCTGCTCACGCCCGGCGCCGCGGTACCGCGAATCGCCGCCGTGGGATACAGGTTGTAGCGCTGAATCGTCTGCGGCCCGAACGAACGCTTCACCGTGACCAGCGCTCCGAGCGGAACCATCTCGCCGCGCATGTTGCGCACTTCCAGCCGCTCAATGTCGCGCGGGTCGAGACGGAAGCTCTGCTGGGCCTGCATCCGCACCTGGTACGTGCGGCCGAACTTGTTGAAGTCGTTCACATAGGCCGAGCCCATGTTGGTTTGCAGCGCGTTGAACACGGCGCTCAACGGGACGCCCATCGATTTGACCTTCACGCGGTCGATGTCGATGTAGAGCTGCGGCACGCCGGGGCGAAACGCCGTCATGATGTTGGCCAGCTTCGTCTGGGAGTTGGCCGCTTCGTTGATCCGCTGCACGGCCTGCTGCAATTCCACCAGGCCCACGCCGGCGCGATCTTCGATCTGCATCTGAAAGCCGCTGCGGAAGCCCAAGCCGCGAATCGCCGGCGGCGGGAACGCCATGATTTGGGCTTCCTGGATTTTCGCGAACTGCTTGTTGAGCGCGGCGAGAATGCCCTGCATGGTTTCGTCGGGACCGTGGCGGTCTTCCCACTCTTTGAATCGGACGAAGAGCGTCGCCATGTTCGAGGCTGCGATGCCATCGGCGAGCGAGTTGCCGCCGATTGAAAACCACGTGTCCACGCCGGGCGTGCTGGACACGATCTTGTTCATCCGGTCGGTCACTTCCTTGGTGCGCGTGAGCGACGCGGCGTCCGGCAGTTGGACCGTGGCCAGGATGTAGCCCTGGTCTTCGACCGGCAGGAAGCCCGTGGGCAACTGCTGATACCACCACGCGGCGAGGCCCACCAGCCCGACGAACACCAACATCGTCACCCACCGCGCCCACAGCAGGCCGCGAATGACGCGCGCATATGCGTGCTCAACCCGATCGTAAACCCAGTTGAAGCCGCGGAAGAACCAGTTCCGTTTTTCCGGCGGCTTGCGCAGCCAAGTGGCGCATTGCGCCGGCTTGAGCGTCACGGCGTTGATGGCGCTAATCAGCGCCGTCGCCGCGATCGTGAGCGCGAATTGGCGATACAGCCGGCCGGTGATGCCGCCTATAAATGCCGACGGAATAAATACCGCCATAAGAACCAACGTGATGCCAATGATCGGCCCCAACACCTGCTCCATCGCGCGAACGGTGGCCTCGCGCGGCGGGATGCCGCGCTCGACGTGATGGGCCGCCGCCTCGACAATCACGATGGCGTCGTCCACCACGATGCCGATCGCCAGCACCAGCCCGAACAGCGTCAGCATGTTCACCGAAAAGCCGAGCGCTGCCATCGCGGCGAAGGCGCCGATGATGGTCACCGGCACGGTGGTCGCCGGCACGAGCACAGCCCGCCAGTCCTGCAGGAACAGTAGGATGACGATCAGCACGAGAACGCCGGCTTCGATAATCGTCTCGTAAACGGATTTGATCGACGCGGAAATGAACTTGGTCGTGTCCAGCGGAAAGTCGGCGATCATCTTCGGCGGGAACGCCGGACGCATCTGTTCCACCGCGTCGCGAACGCCCTGCGCCACCTGCAGCGCGTTGGCGCCGGGCAATTGCACCACGCCCATGCTCGCCGACGGCTTTCCGCCTTTTTCAGAGTATTGATCGTACGTCTGCGAGCCAAGTTCGACGCGTGCGACGTCTTTCAAGTAGGTGACGCGTCCTTCGCCGCCGCTTTTGATGATGATGTTCTCGAACTGTTCCGGATCGCTCAACCGGCCCTGCGTGCTGACAATGTATTGAAAATCGACCGACTCGGGCGCCGGCTGCTGGCCGATCTGCCCCGCGGCCACCTGGATGTTCTGCTCCTGAATCGCCGCGAAGACGTCTTGCGTGGTGAGATTGCGCGCTTTGAGCTTTTCCGGGTTCAGCCAGATGCGCATAGAGTAGTTCGTGGCGCCGAAGATTCGCACGTCGCCGACGCCTTCGACCCGGCTAAGCTGATCCCGCATGCGCAGCGTCGCGTAGTTCGAGAGGAACAGCGAATCGTAGCGATCGTCTTCGGAGGTCAGGCTGACGACGATCACAATCGAGGTGGATTGCTTCTTGACCGTGATGCCTTGCCGCCGCACCTCTTCCGGCGTTTGCGGCTCGGCGATGGCCACCAGGTTTTGCACGAGCACCTGGGCCTGGTCCAGATCGGCGCCGATGTCGAACGTCACCGTCAGCGTGTACGAACCGTCGCTGGCGCTGGTCGAGGACATGTAAAGCATGCCCTCGACGCCGTTCACCTGTTGCTCGATCGGCGCCGCCACGGTGTCGGCGACCGTCTGCGCGTTGGCGCCGGGATACATCGCGGCGACGATCACCGTGGGCGGCGTGATTTCGGGGTACTGCTCGATCGGCAGCCCGAACACGCAAATGCCGCCGATGATCATCGTGACGATCGCGATGACGTTGGCGAAAATCGGCCGGTCGATGAAGAAGCGACTTAACACGCGAGCTATCTGCCTCCAGCGCCCGCCGCGGCAGCGCTCGTCGTGTTCGCGGTTTCAACCTGTCCGCCGACATGGCCAGCGGGCGATGGCGGACCGAGCGCGGGATCGTTCGAGGCCACCAGATCTTTCTTCTCCTCAAAATCCTTCACCTGTTGCGGCTGAACCGGCGCGCCGGGCCGGCCGCGCTGCATGCCGTTGATAATCAGCCAGTCTCCGGGATTTACCCCTTCGCTGATGGCCCGCATCCTACCCACGCGCTGGCCGAGTTTCACCGGCTTGTGTTCGACGACGTTTTTGTCGTTTACCGTGAGGACGAAGTCGCCTCGCTGGTCGACGCCGATGGCCCGATCAGGAATCCACACGCCGGGCTTCGGTTCGCCGATTGGCAGCCGCACACGTGCGAACAAGCCAGGCACGAGCTTGTGATTGGGATTATCGAAGGTACCGCGGCGCATTTGTGTGCCCGTCTGCGGGTCGACGCCAATTTCCGCAAAGTCAAGCGTGCCTTTGTGCGGATAGCCATCCTCGCCGCTCAGCCCCATGTACAGCGTCGGCGGATTGTTGCGAATCTGCTCCATGGCCGTCGCCTGATTCGCGTGCAGGAACTCCATGACGTCCGATTCGCTCACCGTGAAGTACACGTAAATCGGATCGTAGGCTTCTATCTGCGTGAGCGCCGTTTGCCCCGGCTGGATGAGATTGCCAATATCGACCATGTGTCGCGAAGTCCGGCCCTTGATGGGAGCGCGAACCTCGGTGTATGCCAAATCGAGTTGAGCCTGCCTCATCGCCGCTTTGGCCGCGGCCACGTCCGCTTCGCCGGTGGCCACGTTGGCGCGGCGAACGTCGAGCTCCTGTGCCGTGGCGCCGCGACCGACCAGCGGCTCCGTACGCGCGAGGTCGGCTCGCGCAAGCACCAACGACGCCTCGGCCTTCTGCAACTGAGCTTTCGTGGCATCGAGAGCAGCCAGAAATGGTTCGGGCTCGATGACGAAGAGCAGCTTACCGGCCTGAACGTAATC
>JAICUM010000826.1 GCA_025935855.1 Pirellulales bacterium
ACCACGAAAGAAGTTGAGTTGCACCCATCGCCCATCCGGTGTCACCCCAGTAGTGACGAATCGCCATCAATAGCTGGCGAACCAACCCACAAGCAACAGCAGCAACATCGCGAACGCCAACGTCCGAAACGCCAGCCGCGTTACGCGGCCAATCGGAAATCGTTTCTTGGGCCGGCTGTTGTTCACGCCGCCAGCATAGCAGACTGGCCAAGCGGGCGATTAGCCGCGACTGCGAAGGAATGCTTAGGCGAGATGCGCCTCGAACCAGTCTTTGATCGAGATCTATATGAGCCACTCCACCGCCACAATCTCCACCTCGTCATTGTGCAGCGTGCCAGGCGTCGGCTTCACGCACAGCGCGTAACTGATCGTTCCCGCCTCCAGCCTGAGATGCTCCCCCGCCTCCACCATCTGAAAGTCATTGCCGCGCACGGCGCCGCTCGTCAAATCCACGCGCTTGCCCGGCCGGCTCTGGCCGCTGACCATCGGCGCCAATGAGACGTCGAACGTCGGGCTGTCGTGGACGCCGATCTTCAACACGCCCAGCCTCAGCTTGATCGGCGCCGACCCCTGACGGTCAACATTTCCCAGCGCGCTAACCATGCAAACGATGCGCGGCGGGTCGCTGTCGTTGTCCCATCGAATGGCGCCGCCAATGGTGAGCCCTGGCGAGCTGTCAGGAAACTTGCCCAGCGGCGTGCCGTCGGCCAACGTAAATGACGTGAGCGGGATGTTCATCAGCCAAGGCCTCGTCAGCGAGCTATACCAGCCGCCGAGGTTTAATAACGCCGGCGGGATAACAATCCACGATACGCGATTGCCGCGCGGCGATTAAGTCCCGGAGCCTCGTAGCACGCTGCACCGATGATGTTCGTTGCTCACGCGCCGATCTATTGCCGCCGTTCAGTTTTGGAGACCAGGTTGTTGCATCGCGCCCAGCGCGCCCAGCGAGGGCTAGCGAACCAAAGGAAAAACGGCCAGGGTTTCGCGCGTCGGTAGGAGGCTGCCTCGTATTCTTTTGGCCCAGCTATCGCTCTTCAGCGTTGTATGGGGCGGCGTCTTCGTCGAACCTGGAGAATCTTCTTCGGCAGTTTCATGTTCGGGCGCCTCGTTTTGGTCGACGGTTTCCGTCATGAGCGCGGCTCCGTTGCCAAAGAGCTGTGAATGCTTGTCTGGAGCGGCGCCCGCTTGAAAAGGTTCGCGCTCGGCTGGCAATTAATCACGGCAAGTTTTAGGTGTCCAACAAGCGGAATAGATGCGTCTCGGCGCGCCACGGCTTGCATTCTTGTGCAACAACATTGGCGTGGGCTCAACACGCTTGGGCCGTTGTCTCGGAGGTAGTCGGACGGCTCATTTCATTCCAAATTTGCTTGGTCCATCGGGTCGCCATGTGATATCTTTCTTATAGAGGTGGGCGGCCGCTCGCTTCCGTTTTCGCTCTCATGGCGCATGGAGCATTCGCGCACGTCCGGTAAGGAGACGCGCGATGACTCAAATCACGGCTCGTGACTTCATGGTCACGAAGCTCAT
>JAICUM010000449.1 GCA_025935855.1 Pirellulales bacterium
CACCCCGTGGGAAACCGATCGAATGCCGCCGGGCATTCCCTACATCGTCGGCAATGAGGCGGCGGAGCGATTCAACTTCTATGGCATTCGGGCAATCTTGACCGTCTTCATGACGGAATATCTGGTCAACTCTTCCGGCGCCCTCGCCACGATGTCAAACGAGGACGCCAAATTTTGGATGCACACGTTTATCGTCGCCGGCTACGCGTTTCCGCTCGTCGGGGCATTTGTCTCCGATTGGCTCACCGGCAAGTACAACATCATTATGTGGTTGAGCATCGTGTACTGCCTGGGCACATTGGTCCTGGCAATCGATCACACGCGGATGGGATTGGCCTTGGGCCTGACCCTAATCGCCTTCGGAATGGGCGCCATTAAACCTTGCGTCTCAGCCCATGTTGGCGATCAATTCGGAACTGGAAACAAGCATCTTCTGGAAAAAGTCTTCGGCTGGTTTTATCTGTCGATCAATCTCGGCTCGTTCATTTCGACGCTGCTGACGCCCATTCTTCTGGATCACAAGGCATTCTACGAAACTTTCGGTGAGTTCGGCCGCTGGCTCGCCGAACATGGCATCACGCCGGGTCCAGGGCTAGCCTTCGGAGTTCCTAGCGTACTGATGGCGCTGGCGACCTTTGTCTTTTGGCTCGGGCGCAACACGTTTGTGCACATACCTCCGCGAGGCGAGGAGTTTCTGAAAGAAACCTTCAGCCACGAAGCCTGGGAAGTCGTCAAGAACCTCGCTCCCATCTATCTGTGCATCACGGCCTTCTGGTGTCTGTTCGATCAAACAACGAGCGCCTGGGTCATTCAGGCCAAGAAGATGAATCTGCACTGGATGGGCTTCGATTGGTTGCCAAGCCAAATGCAGGCGATCAATCCGCTCTTCATCTTGATCTTCGTGCCCCTGTTTTCTTATGTCGTTTACCCGGTGCTTGGCCGGATGATGAAACTTACGCCGCTTCGCAAAGTCGGCATCGGAATGTTCCTCACGGCGCCGACATTTGTGATTGCCGCGCTGATCGAGCACTCGATCCAAGCGGGCGGCGCCCCCAGCATTGGCTGGCAGGTGCTCGCCTATGTCTTCCTGACCGCGGCGGAAGTCTTGGTGAGCATCACCTGCTTGGAGTTCAGCTACACCCAGGCGCCCAATTCGCTCAAAAGCGTTGTCATGGCCATTTACCTGCTCAGCGTCGCCGTCGGCAACGAGTTCACCGCGGTGGTCAATTTGGCCATTCAGAAGCCGGATGGCACAACGCGGCTCCCCGGAGCGAGTTACTACTGGTTCTTCACAGGGTTTATGGTGCTGGCTGCGTGTGCGTTCGTCGTCGTCGCCATGCGGTATCACGGTCGCACGTTCATTCAAGGTGAAGAAACGGCCAGCGCCTGATCCATCTCATGAAGCTGCAAGCCACCTATCCGTTCTACCTCGCCAACCAGCCCGAGCAGCCGAACGCCGATTTGGCGGTGACGGAGAAGTACACCGGCGAGGTCGCCACGCGCGTCGCGCTAGCCGACGCCGAGGCCATCGATCGGGCCATCGCCGCGGCCGAAGCCGCCGCCGAGCCAATGGCCCGCCTGGCGCCCTACGAGCGGCAAGCCGTGCTGGAGCATTGCGTCCGCCGCTTCCGCGAGCGGGCGGACGAACTGGCCTACGCCCTATGCGTCGAGGCCGGCAAGCCCATTCGCGACAGCCGCGGTGAAGTGTCACGGCTGATCGACACCTTCCGCATTGCCGCCGAGGAATCCGTCCGCATCGGCGGCGAGGTGCTGAACCTCGAAATATCCCCGCGCGCCCGCGGTTACTCGGGCATGTACAAGCGTGTGCCGATCGGGCCCTGCTCGTTCATCTCGCCCTTCAACTTCCCGCTGAACCTGGCCGCCCACAAAGTGGCGCCCGCCATCGCCGCGGGCTGCCCGTTCGTGTTGAAGCCGGCCAGTAGAACGCCGATCGGCGCGCTGCTCATCGGTGAGACGTTGGCGGAAACAGAGCTGCCGCCGGGGGCCTTCTCAATCCTGCCTTGCCACCGCGAAGGCGCCGACCTGTTCACGACAGACGAGCGATTGAAATTGCTAAGTTTCACCGGCTCGCCCAGCGTCGGCTGGGCGCTGAAAGCCAAGGCCGGCAAGAAAAATGTCGTCCTTGAACTCGGCGGCAACGCCGCCTGCATCATCGACGAGGACGCCGACCTCGACGACGCCGTCAAGCGATTAATCGTCGGCGCCTTCTACCAATCCGGCCAAAGCTGCATCAAGGCGCAGCGCCTCCTCGTACACGACCGCGTGTACGATCCCTTGCGTGACAAGCTCGTCGCCGCCACGAAAGCGCTGAAGATGGGCGATCCCAAAGACGAGGATACCTTCATCGGCCCGATGATCGACGAGAGCGAGGCCAGGCGGCTGGAATCCTGGATCAACGACGCCGTTGCCGCAGGTGCGAGCCTGCTCTGCGGCGGCCGACGCGAAGGCGTGATGCTTCAGGCCACGCTGCTCGAAAACGTTCCCAAAGATCAGCCGCTCTGCGCCGACGAGGCTTTCGGCCCCGTGTCCATTCTCCAGCGATTCAGCGACTTCGACGAAGCGCTCGACGAGGTGAACAACAGCCGCTTCGGCCTGCAAGCCGGCGTCTTCACGCGCGACCTTTACAAAGTCCAACGCGCCTGGGACCGCCTGAACGTCGGCGGCGTCATCATCGGCGACATCCCGAACTGGCGCGTCGATAACATGCCCTACGGCGGCGTCAAAGACAGCGGCTTCGGCCGTGAGGGCGTCCGCTGGGCCATCGAAGACATGACCGAAATCCGCCTGCTGGTCATCCGCACGCCGTAGCGGCGGTTTTCAACCGCCGTTGGAAAACGCTTCCTTAACCGGCTATTTTAGAAACACGGCGGTTGAAAACCGCCGCTACGCCAATTAGATTCGCGAAAATTAGCGTGATTCGCGGCAAAAACAGAAAGCTGGGGCGCTAGGACTCGAACCTAGAATGGCAGAGTCAGAATCTGCAGTGTTGCCAATTACACTACGCCCCAAAACTCAGGTGAAAAAGCGAAGCGCTCAACGGTAGGCGCTCCGCCCCGCGCCGTCAAGACCGTGCCAGGCGCAAGTCGTTTCCTAGCTGCCAATAACGCCGCGATCGCAGGGCCAATCAGTAAATCAAGATGGGGTGCCATGCCCACGTCTGCGTGGGCATGAAGAGCTCGGAATCCGCATGGCCACGTCGGAGGACCTCCGTGGCCATGGCACCCCAATTTGAAAAACTGATTGGCCCTGAAGGCGAGCGAGAAGGGGTCGGGAGTCTTCTGCGACTGGAATTGTCGCACTGATGGAAGCTCTCCAGTCGCAAAAGACTCCCGACCCCGTCAGCTTAACGCCTTATCGGAGATGTCTTTACGGCACCAGGCGCCTTCCCAGCGGATGCGTTTGACGGCGGTGTACGCCTGGAGCTTGGCTTGGGCGATGGAGCTTCCCAGGCCGGTGACGCCGAGCACCCGGCCGCCGTTGGTGACGACCTGGCCGTCCTTGATTGCCGTCCCGGCGTGAAAGACCTTTACGTCCGGGACTTCGGCGGCTTGCTCCAGACCGCGGATCGGCAGGCCCTTGCGATAGTCGCCAGGGTAGCCTTCGCTGGCCATGACGACGCACACCGCCGGCCGCGGATCCCACACCAGCGGCGGCAGCTCTTCGAGCCGCCCGTCGACGACGGCCATCAGCACCGTCGCCAGGTCGCTCTTGAGCCGCATCATTAGCGGCTGGCATTCGGGGTCGCCGAAACGGACGTTGTATTCCAGCACGCGGGCGACTTGCTTGGAGATCATGAGGCCCGCGTACAGCACGCCGCGGAAGGGCCGCCGCGAGCGCTTCATCTGATGAATCGTCGGCACGAGGATGCGCTCTTCAATGCTGCTCATTAGCTCGGGCGTCACGAGCGGGGTAGGGCAGTAGGCGCCCATGCCGCCGGTATTCGGCCCGCGATCGCCGTCGAAGGCGGGCTTATGATCCTGCGCCGGCGGGAGTGTGAGAATCATGCGGCCGTCGGTCAGGGCCAGCACGCTCGCTTCCTGGCCGAATAGCCGCTCTTCGACGACAAGTTGCTTGCCGGCCGTGCGAAATTGCGGGTCGCTGGCGATGCGCTCGACCGCCTCAAGCGCGTCGGCCCGCGTATCGCAGACGAACACGCCTTTGCCGGCGGCGAGCCCGTCGGCCTTCACCACGACAGGCACGTCGTCGCGCTCGGTGAGATAGGCGTTGGCACTGGCGGCATCGCGAAACGTG
>JAICUM010000310.1 GCA_025935855.1 Pirellulales bacterium
ACGCGATGATGGATAGTGGCCTCGAGCTCGAGGAGCATCTCCGTCAGTAGCAACGAATCTCCCCCGATCTCAAAGAAGTCATCCTCGACACCGACATCGCTGCGGTTCAGAAGCCGCCGCCAAATGTTTGCGATCAGCATTTCCAACGGAACGCCTGGCGGTTCGGTCGGCCGCTGAGCATTGATGGACGTTCGTGAAAGTTGACTACGGGAAATCTTACCTGTCACGCCAACGGGCAGGCTTTCCAAGATCTCGACATGCCGAGGCAGCTGGAAAGGGGCGAGGCGATCACTGACAAAGGAAATGAGCTCAGTAGAATTCAACGAGGCGCCAACGCGAAGAACGACTGCTGCACCCACAGTCTCTCCAAGCCGCGGGTGGGGCAACGCGAATGCGGCTGCTTCGCGGACTGCCGGATGCATGAGCAGGGCCCTTTCGACGTCATACGGAGATATTTTTTCGCCGCCACGATTAATCATCTCCTTTCGCCGAGCGGTAACCTTAAGAAGTCCATCCGAATCAACTATGCCGATATCACCAGTTGGCAGCCAACCGTTCTGGAGACCGGTCGGAATTCCATCGATATCGTCAACGAGAGAACCGGGCGTGACGCTCGGTCCGCGCACCATTATCTCGCCCGCCTCACCGGGTCCCGAGAAAAACCCCTCGTCGTTTCGAATGGCCAACTCACCAAGGGGGATGCGGCCCACCGAGCCAGGCCTCGCGGCCTCTGGCGGGAGGATCGGCGCCGTCATCATTCCCGCTTCGCAGAGGCCATAAAACTCCACGACCGGCACACCCAGTCGATCTTGGAGCTCGTTGCGAATTGATGGCGGCAGGTAGGACGCCGTTGAAAGCACGAAACGCAAAGAACGAGCGAAAGACGCGGCTGGCCTCTCGGGCACCTGCACACGAAGAGTCTCGAGAACCGCCTGCAAGAACGGAGGAGCCGCAGTCAGCCAGGTGGGCTGCAGTTCGCCCAGCCATTGCTCGCAGTCGCGTGGCTGCGTCGAGCCGGGCAGTGCGACACTGCATCCGATCAGCAGCGGCGCCAACAGCGTCGCTTTGAACCCCGCATTGTAATGGATCGGCATGATGCAGGCCGAGCGGTCGGCATCTGTCAGCTGCAGCCAGCGCTGCATTTTGTTCGCCATTGCAAGCAAGTTTCGGTGGGTCACTGGCACGCGCTTGAAGGTGCCTGTCGTCCCGGACGTCCGGAAGATGCAAGACCACGAATCCGCGGTCGGTGGCGGGTCCTGGTTGCGTCGGCCAACCGGTCGAATCCGTTCGAGCGCAACGTTCGCCAGACCTGGGGCATTGGGCTTCACAATAGCGAAGAGACCACACGCCGCGCCGGTCAAACTCTTCCACTTGTGAAGATCATCCGACGCAATCAAGGCGTCGAGCCGTAGGGATTTCAGCTCTGCTTCCAAGTCCGTGTTCGAGAGGCCGGGGTTGAGCGGCACGAGGATCCCGTTGCAGCAAGCCGCAATGCTGAGTATGGCGGCAGCCGGTCCCCGCGGGAGGGCGATCCCGATCCGCGAATTGGTACTCACGCCCGCGCCGCGCAGCTGGTTGCCGATAAGCTCGACGCAGCGAGCAAGGTCCCCGAAGGAAAGCACTTCCAGATTCGGACACACGATAGCCGGTGCATCCGGCCGTCGCATCGCATGACTTGCAATTGTGTTACCTACGGTGGAATTTGCGCTTCCGCTTCCGCGTGTCATGGCCGCATGCTCCGAGTCTAACCTGTCAACACTGGATGACGCGTTCGACTTCGCCGTCCGGCCTCGCGGTCGCGCTGCACGTCGAGCAGGTATTCACGACCGCTTGTGACCCAAAACGAAACCTGCCTTCATTCCATGTCGATGTTCGATTTCGGAGCCAAACGGTGCGCGCGGCTTCACATTGATGGCATGGACGTCTTTTGAACGCACTCGGGCCGACGCGACCCGCCAAGCGTGGCGGACGCTGCGGGCCGGACAAATTCAAGACACAACAATGAATTGTAAGCACGTTGATCGGAATGCCATCCGGCCAAACTATCCTGCCACAAAAAGGTCACGACAACGTGACGCAACGACAAGCCTAATGTCCTTACCCTCCTTGGCACCGCGACGTGGCAAGAGCATTCGCATCCACACGAATCAGGACGTATTCTCGGGATCGCCGCAAGGAAGTGCGTCGCGCGACTTAATCCGTTTTGGAGCTCAACGAATTTGCACCAGGAAGCTTACCCGATGAGACCCGAAACCTCCGGACATTCGGAAATGTACGGTGACCACTTCTATCTGGACAAAGGCAAAAGGTCTCTGCAATCGGCGAGGCGCTATCTGAGTTATTTGTGGACCACGTTACAACCGAAATCCGTATTGGACGTTGGATGTGGTCGTGGAGATTGGCTCAAGGCATGCCATGAAGCCGGGGCGACGCGGCTTTTGGGCGTCGACGGAAGCTGGAATTCGCAAACTGTGATGGTTGATGACGCGATCGAATTCCGAAGCACCGATCTCAACAAACCATTCTCCGTAGAGAGAGTCGAACTTGCGATATGCCTCGAGGTGGCTGAGCATCTCGAACCAGAGAACGCTCACCAGCTCATCAAGTGCCTGACAGACTCGTCAGATGTAGTGTTATTCAGTGCTGCGTATCTAGACCAAGGGGGCACGAACCACATCAATGAACAACCGCATACATATTGGGCGAAGCTGTTTGCAGCACATTGCTTTTGCCCGTTCGATTTGTTCCGTCCGATTTTCTGGGGCGATGGCGATGTCGATTTCTGGTATCAGCAGAATGTGTTCCTGTATGTCAAGGAAAACAGCGCGGAATGGCACCTCATGACGACGGCAGGCCACAAGCCCATGGCCAACGTAGATTTCATGAACTGCATTCATCCCGACGCGATGAGCTTCAGACGCCACCTCATGGCGCTATATCCCAGCTTTGTTCGAGGATTGCGCAGACGCCTATCCCGCGCGAACGAACGTTGATTGGAAGGTTGCAACGATCATCGGATCTATAATCGAGGCTGCAGAGCGCGACATCCTAGACATAACGCGAGTGAAGTGCAGTCAGACAGTGTAACGTCGAGTAATTCGCCTCGCGCTCTAGCCTATTGCGGATCTATTCGACGAACTCCCAAAAAGTGGTCGGAGCCCAGATCTTCCTGGTGAGACCTCGGACTCCAAGAACCTTAACCAGCACTCGAACCCCGAATATAGGTATCCGGAGGCCAACCAATTGAGCGGGTTGCGCTCGAATCGCTCGAACAAGGAATGAGAGAGCATGCCCGAACGAGCGGCTTTCCACGGCTGCGTAGGCAAGATACAGGTTGGTAGAATAGCGCTCGCGGCTGCCGTGCTTTTCGGTCAACAAAGGCCATCGCGCTTGGGCCCATTGGCGAACGCGCTCCATGGATCTTTGCATCGTAGCAAAATCCGCTGACATGCTGTCCTGTGGTTTGCGATATCCGACCAAATGGCGCGGGACGAGCGCGAACTCGCAGAGCGCGGCCAGCGCGAGGTAGAGCTTCCAGTCCTCTGCTCCCTGCGCTCCGTCGAGATAAAGGCCCGGATCGTAACCACCAACTCGGTCCAAGCATGCGTGCCGAATGAGGGGTGTACTCGCGTTGCCCAGAAAATTCTGCTCCAACAACGCCGGTAGAACATCGCCTTCAGCACGCGGCGGCCTGCGCCTTTTACCCGAGAGGGTATTGTCCATCTCGTCAATGAATATGCTCCAACAATAGGCGACCCCGGTCTGCTGGCCTCCCTTGCTCAGGGCGTTCAGTTGCAGGAGAAGCTTGTCCCTGTGCCAAAGATCATCGGCGTCGACGGGCGCAATGAATTCCCCGCGGGCCAGTGCAATTCCGCAATTCCGCGCAGCTGCGACGCCTGCTCGAGGCCCTGAATGGTAACGAACCCGCGGATCGTTTGCGGCGACTTGCTTGGCGATTGCCAAGGAAGAGTCCGTCGATCCATCGTCGACAACGATCACCTCGATGTTTTGATAGCTTTGGTTCAGTACGGACCGCACAGTTCGTCCAATGAATCTTTCACCATTGCGAACTGGAATAACAACGCTGATCAAGTCATTGACATAACGACTTTGCTGCGCGGGATTCCGACATGCATATTCTTCGCCGGTGTGCGAGTGGGCGACATCGATGGAGCGCTTTTTGTCAGTCATGGAGATCGCTCCCGTACCGATCGGTTTCGACGCTCGTCCGCGGCTTCACTTGGAGCGTATCGCTTCGTGCAAGCGATCCTTGACATAGTTATAGGTCCAGGGGCTGACGGACTTTAGCAGGGCAACGTAGCATCCACCGCCGAAGATCACGATGATGGCGATCTGGGCAATCGGTGCTGTCGGAACCAAATGCACCAGCCCGACGGCAGTACCGATGGCGATGATACTAATGGTCGCTGACTGCACATAGATCATCGCGATGCTGCGGAGCGATGCACCGGTGCGGCTGAACACGGCAAAGGAGAAGCAGGGCGGAAGGACGACATAGAATAGGGTCACCGCTATCGCGACGCCGGTCACGGCCCCGAAGTCCGTCGCGGCCCCGAAGTGCGCTCCGACAGCGACGAGGAGAAAGAAGGCCGGTCCAAGAATACAATGGTAGATTAACAACCGTCGAAACTCGCCCCGGGCGCTCAGCAGCCCGGCAGCGATCCAGGAAACAGCGTCGAAGGCAAGGCCCACGCTGAGGATCTGTGCCGGAACAATGGCGCTGTCCCATTTGGAGCCAAACAGCAAACCGAAAAGGGGTCGCGCCAGCGCCGCCTGCATGAAGCAATAGGGCATTGTAACGAAGGCCAGGGCCCGACAGGCACTCACCGCCGCTTCACCTTGGCGAAGTGGCTCGCTCCTTAGCTTCGCCAGGGCCGGGACGAGGACTGAATACAGGCTTCCAGCCAGCACCCGTACGGGTTGGACGGCGAGACGAAACGCAAAGAAGTAGGCGCCGACTTCGGGCTTGGAGGCGAACAACCCGAGCACAAAGTAGTCGCCCTGGCTAACCATGGCCGTTATGACCCTTGATCCAAAGACCGCGGAACTCGCCCTACCCATGACCCGGAGTTGCCGGACGCGAAGCCGGCCCATTCGGGGCCTGGCGACAAACCAGAATAGGGCCGCCCGCACGGCTGCGAGCGCCGGGCCGGGAAGGACGAAGCTGAAGACACCGAAGCCATGCAGCGCCAAGGCAATGACCGCGACTTGGCCCACCGCCAATTCGATCGCGCTATAGGTCGCAATGAAGCGGAAGTTCATGGCTGCGCGAAGCGCGGCAGCCGGTACAGTCGAGAGTGCGCTGAGGGGCATACCTAGCGCCATGATGGGCAGTATCGAGTAAAGAACTGGCGCTTCATACAAGTGAACGGCCACGGGCATGCAGGCGATGACCAGGAGCATGCTGGCGATGCTGAGCCCCAAGCTGGTAACAAAAGCAGGCTTTGCCCAGTAGCGCATGGTTCGCTGGCGTTGCACCAGGACGTCGTCCACGCCGAAGCTGACCAGCGCCTCGAATAGGGACGTCACCGTTCCGGCGAGTGCGAGGATCGCGAAGTCCGACGGGAAGAGTATCCTCGCCAGCACGATCTGCGACGCGATCAAGATCACGCGCATGCCGACATTCTGGCCGAGCAGCCAGCCCACCCCCGAAACCACCCTTCGCGTCAGTCCCGTAGGAGAGTCGCCATGATCCGCGGAGAATAGCCTGCCGAAAAAGCCAGCTTTCCATCGCGTAGGTTCCACCTGGTTGGACAATTGACCATCCTTTTCAACGATGTCTCTTGTCTGCCGGCAACGCTGGTTCCCGCTGAGCTTCGACTGGCATGACCGTAGGTCGCAAGGGCGGTCGGCAAGCCCGAGAGGATGGCGCGCAAAATGTGGACCAGGCCTGTGCCA
>JAICUM010000735.1 GCA_025935855.1 Pirellulales bacterium
CCGATGACCGTCAGCAAAGCCTACTCAAAGCTCGAGGCCGACGGCGTTCTGGAACGCGTTCGTGGCCAGGGCATGCGGGTCATCGGCTCGCCCACCAGCGGCACGCTGCGGCAGCGGCGGCAGGAGTTTCGCGAACTGGTCGCTCCGGCGCTCCACCGGGCGGTTCAGCTCGGGCTCGATGAAGACGAAATCCGCAAGGTGTTCGAGGGCCTCCTCGATGAATTAGCCCTCGCCCAACAAATGCGCAAATAAGGACTTACAAAGATGTCTTCGGTCATCAGCATTCACGGCCTGCAAAAGCAGTTCGGCCAGAACCCCGTCCTCCGCGGCGTTGACTTGAACCTTGAGCCGGGGACGGTGCTCGGACTCCTGGGCCAGAACGGCAGCGGCAAGAGCACGCTGCTGAAGTGCTCGCTCGGCCTGCTAAAGCCCACGTTCGGCGGCGTGACCGTTTTCGGCGAGGACGCCTGGAGCCTGTCGGCTCACGCGAAGGCGCGGCTCGGTTATGTGCCGCAGGAATTTGTGAGTTACCCCTGGATGCGGGTGCGGCAGGTCATCGCCTACACCGCCGCGTTTTATCCCACATGGAATCAGCGGCTCGTGGATGAGCTTTGCCGTCGCTGGCGGCTGCCGCTGGAAGACCGCGTTGGCCCGCTCTCGGTCGGTCAACTCCAGACGCTGGCCATCGTGCTGGCCCTCGGCCACGAGCCGGAGCTGCTCATCCTCGACGAACCGGTGGCCAGCCTCGACCCGTCGGCCCGCCGCGAATTCCTCCGCACGCTGCTAGAGGTTCTCGACAATCCAAACCGCACAGTCCTGTTCAGCACGCACATCACCAGCGACCTGGAGCGGGTCGCCAGCCGGGTAGCGATCTTGCGCAACGGCCGCATCGCCTTCCACGGCGAGCTGGACGAGCTGAAGGACCGAGTAAAGCGCCTGCGGATCGCCGCCAGCCGCGACCTGCCGGCAAGCTTCGCCATTCCGGGCGCCCTGCACTGCGAGGTGAATGGCCCGCTGGCCACGGTCAGCGTCGATGACTTCGACGATGAACTGCTCGACACCGTCCGCAAAACCTGGCAAGCCGACGTTTCGGTAGAAGACCTTAACCTCGAAGAGATTTTCCTGGAACTGCACGATCAATCCGACAACCCTCGTTTAGCCGCGACGCGCTAGCGGAGCGCGACAGACAAACCGTTTTTCGAGAACAACCATGACGTTACGCCTCCGCGCTGTACTGCTCAACTACGTCACCAATCGCCAACTCTGGTGGATTACCGGTTGGGTCACGCTGATGATGGCGTCCGCGCTGGCAACGCGAACCAATCTCCAGCTCTTTGCTTTGCAGATGATCGCCTTTCCAGTCGGAGGCTGCGTCTTCATGCTCAGCACGCAGGCGAAATGGCAATTCTGCACTCCTCGCGCGCGATTGACGCCCGGATACGCCACGGCGCACTTGACCGTCGCCGTGGCTTTGGCCGCCGCCGCGGTCGGGATTCTGCCGCTATCCGCCGCTTTTTTCAATCTCAATCCCCTCGGGGCCGCGGCGTGTGCCGTCGCCTTGGCGGCTCCCTTTCTCTGGGCCTGCCATTCCGGCAACCAACTATTCAATCTGCTCGCTCTGGCACAGTTCTTCAATCTCTATAGCGATCCGGTCGCGCAATTCTGGTTTCAACGGGCAAGCGCTTCCAAGAACTTGCCGCTCCACGTCCTGGTGCTCGTCGCCGGGTGGGCGGCGATCGCCGCATGGTTTTGGCGGCTCTCTCAATTGCGCGAAGAGATGCGAGATTACGAGCTTCCGCTCCAGGGTCAGATTGGCGCCTCGACGCGGCTGGAGCGCATGCTCTCAGCCCGCGCCGCGGCTGCCCGGCTGCTGAAAAATCCATCGACGCGCGTCATTTCCGATTTATGGCACGACCGGCTGGCGAACCTTCACGCAACGTCCATCAGGGGGCGCCAGCGGCTGCTTCGTTATGGGTTCTCTGCCCTGCCCCCCTTTGCCATGGGAGTCTGGATGGGGC
>JAICUM010000737.1 GCA_025935855.1 Pirellulales bacterium
AGCCGTCGTCGTCATCATCCTCGTCGGTGCTCTTGGCATCCGCGGTATCGGTGACGGTGTTCATGCTCGAGACGTCGACGGCCACGTATCTGCCGAGGTCAGACAATGCGGCGACGGCCTCCACCGTGGTCTCGTTGGCGACGATCACGCGGAAGGGCTGGAGCCGCGCGCCGGGGGATGCGGGCGCCATCAGGATGCGCAGCTTCTCGCCTTCCTTCAACCCGTTGTCGCGGCCGCGCGGACCGAGTGTTGCCGCGATCGCCTTGCACTCGTCAGCCGTCGCGCCAAGGTCCTTCAGGACGGAGGTGACGCTGTCGCCCTTTTTCACGATGTGGATGCGCTCGCCGGTCGGGTTGCCGCCGGTAATCTGCTCCTTGGTCTTCGGAAGCAGCGTGACGTTTTCCGGAACTACGCGCGTCTCGAAGCCCGCATACGGATCCTGCGTGGGCAGTTCCGTCGCGTAGGCCATCTTGCTGACGTCGGACGTGCTGCCGGTGGCGTCCGCCGTGGCGTTGGCCAGCGCGTAGCGCACGCCGCCGCCATTGCCGCGCCAGTTCGCGGCATCCTTGACCCGCATCAACACGTCGTCGAGCGCGACGACAGCGGAAATCTTGGCCTTCGGCAGCACCGTGCCGAGATCCTTGGTGACGAAGGAAACTTCGGCATCGGGTTCGGCGGCGTTCGCATTGGCGTCGGCATTGTCGGAACTGGGCGTGTCGCTCGCGCCGACATCGTTCAGCATGCGCTGCGCGTTGAACGGCGGAATTTTCGCTGACAGATCGCTGGTCGTCATCGACAGATTGCCGGAGATGCGCACGAACGGCCGCACCCGCATGACGTCGCGGTTGCCGACGCGGGTCACGGTGGAGACGCGGACAATGTTGCGCGAGGCAGTGGCCTCACCCGGCGGCGGCAGGCGATCGCTCTTGTGCAAGCTGACGGCGCCGCGGTCGTTGGCGCCGAATGCGCCGCGCAGCGCGCTCTCGACCCGCTCCGGGACGCGGGCGAAAGTCATTTCGCCGTCGAGCGATGCGAAAACGGCGCCGCCGATGAGGGCCGCGCCGCAAAGACCGGTCAGAATGGTGCCGCTGAACCACTGCACGGACACGCGGCGGCGGTCGATCACCGCGGCTTCAGAACCGTCGACGGAAAGCGGCGGCTCATGGCCGAGATCGATCATGCCGACCTCGCGCCCGTAACCGCCCCCTCGTGACGTCCTGTGGTTCAACCCCGTCTCCCCCAACTACCACCTAACCACATGGGAAGACCTAACGCCCACCAGACCCTCTTCATACCGGCGCCGGCCGGGCCTGGAGAACATGGCGGTGCAGTCCTGTCCGACAATCAATGGCCGTTGGAGGCCGGAATCGCGAACCAGATGCTGTTAGGGTCTCTCGATGTTGCTCGGTTATCGGGAAAAGGCGACGAGCTCATCATGGATCGCCGATCCCCAGACGTGAACGAATGCCGGCAGCCCCCACTGGCACCCGGCGATTCAGTGCTTACCTTAGTATGCCAGAACGTCGCAGGATTGTGGCTCTAGTACGGCTTGGTCCTGAAAAATCTACGCTTGTTCGCGTCGCAAAAAAATTCGAGGCCACGCGACGATTTGTTGACAATGGCCGTTGACAACCAAGATCGGGCGGGCCTATAACCCGGCCACTGAGCGCGGCGCTGTTTTGGCCCTTGGCCAAGACGAGTTTTCGCGCCCGCCAAGCTCCTCATTTTTGATGAGTGCAAAAACAACCGGTAAATACGGTTGCCAGTTGCCGTCGAATGAGGACGGAGAAGGCTCCCATTAGGTTGGGAGAGGGATTTCGATCCCGGGCTGTTTGACAAGTGAAGATGAAGAAAGAGAAACGTGGACGGCGGAGTCCTTGCGGGTCTCGATCATGAAAACCTTGTGTTTTCGTAAATCGAGACCGGACGAAAGACTTCGGCGGTACACGTTTTGAATAAGGAAACACCATGATCGGAAGCGATGTGAATCGCGTTCGGTCAATATGGTGGGA
>JAICUM010000102.1 GCA_025935855.1 Pirellulales bacterium
ATGACACGACGGGCGGCGTCGGTGTAGGCATTTTCAACACATACACGATCGATCAAGCCTTACTCGCCAATAGCTTTATTTCGATTACCCTGGCCTAGGACCGCTAGGTGGATTTCTTGAACGACGGCGGGACGCAGGACGCCTTTGACGCGGGCGACACATTCAAGGTTTACACACAGGATCCCAATGATCCGCAAGCGGATTCGGTCATCAATAACCTGCGATTATGGCTTCTCCCAGGGGACGCCAACACGACGTCGGATGCGATTGCCGTTTCAGATTTCAATGAGGGTACGGTTCAGCACATTTTCTTTCAGCTTCCGACTACCGGCCAATACCAATTCTGGGTCGAGCAGGTGGACGCCGAAACAGCAGTAGGAACTACCCAGAGCTACGGCATTGCCTGGTGGGCGAAGTCTGCGACGCTCTCGGCCCAAGGCGACTTCAATGGAGATGGCATGGTGAACGCCGCTGACTTGACCGTCTGACAGAATAATTTTGGCACTGGCGCCGGCGCGGATGCTAATGGCGACCGACAAACGGACGGCGCCGATTTCCTGGCCTGGCAGCAAGGGTTGGGGATGAGCGCGGCGACGGCGGCTTCGAGTTCGGTTCCGGAGCCGGCGGGGTGGATGTTGGCGGCGGTTGGGTTGGCGTTTGTCGGCCGCCAGCTCGGTGGTCAACGCGCGAGTTGCTGTGAGATGCGCTGACGGTCAGCCCGTTGGCGCCGTCTGCCCTCATGGCAGGGCAGACTCGGCGGTTGAAAACCGCCGATGCAGGGCGCGGCGGCTTTAAGCCGTCGGTACGGGGTGAGCGGGCGTGGTATAGTCTGGGGATGAGTGGCCTGAAGTTCAGCCTGCGGTTTGTTCTTTTCTGGCTTGTGCCGTATGCGGCCGTGACGCTGGCGATCTGGGGCGCCGAGTATGAAGCCGATCCGGTGAAGCACCGGGAATACTTTGGCTTTGGGCCGCGGTGCGCGCTGTTTGTGGCGGTGACGTGTGCGTGGATTACGGCGCTGGGCGTGACGAGCGCGGTTCGCCGCTATGCGCCGCGGTGAACCGGCGACGCCGGCGTGTCCGCGGTATAGTGTTGTGATGAACAGGCCGGGCGCTAACGAACGTCAACGCTCGCGGCTGAGGGCGCTCGCGATGGTCAGCGGCTGGTTGGCGTTCTCGATGTTGGTCGGCTGGGGCTATTCGTTTAGCGTGAACACAGGCAACGCCGATCTGAGCGTGTTGGGTACGTTTGACGTCACCTATTCGGCGGGCGATCTGATCTTCTGCGATCGGATCGGCAATCTCCGTGTAATCAGCATTCTTGAGGCGGGCAGGCGGTATCGGCCGGCGCCGGTGGCGAGGCGCTCGCTGACGGCTCCGGGAATACGGTATCGGTCGTTTTCTTTTGCTGATGGACGGCCGGTCTGGTCGCTGCGAGTTTCGGTTCTTGTGCCGGCGGCGTTGTTTGCGATGTTAGCGCTGGGTTTTGTTTGGCGGCTGAAAAGGCTGAGCGGACGGGGGGCGAAGCGACGGCGGCGTAGACGAGGGACGCCCAGAACTCGTTCGACTCGCGCGCCTCACTTTAGGCGCTGAATTACTGTCGCCCCCCGTTGGGGCTCACCAAGCTGTATGGCGAGTGAACCAGGGGTTTGCACCCCTGGCTATTTACTGTCGCCGCGTTGCGGCTTGATTGGATTCGGCGGTTAACAACCGCCGTTACGTCGGCCGCGAAACGTGAGGAACGCCACCGTCAGCAGGGCCAAGGCTCGGGGTTCTGGAATGGCCACGGCGCGGGAGAGGAACACGCCAGTGTTGTTGCCTTGCGAGTAGGCGTAAAACACGAGCTCGCCTCGGTCGTTGAAGCTGGTTCCCAGGCCTTCCTCACCGCCCGTCGTGGGGCTGATGCCAACGAACTCGACAGGAGCGTCGGCCGGCGTATCGGTAAACCCGTGATGGAACGGCAAGAGATCGCCGGAGCCAACGATGCGATGAATCTTGCCCGCCACGTCGGTCGCCCAGATGGCTCCGCCGGCTAGGAAAGCCACTTGACCGCGGTTGTTTAAGAGAATTTGGTGAGGGTCAAAGAAAAAATCGTCGGTAATCTGGGTGCTTGGAAATAGCTCGCCTTCGCGCACGACGAGTCGCAGGTGTCCATCGGCGTCCTGGGCCCAGATTCCTGAGTCGTTGGATTCATCGACGCCAGGACCGGTAATGTTCGCGGTAAACGCGACGCCCCCATGTCCGTTGATTAGCGGCGAATTAAAGGAAGCGGCCGGCAGCCGAGAAAAAGTGGCGTCCACGCCGGGGGCCGGATCACCAGTGCGCGCCACGAGATGAAAATTGCCAGACGTGCCCGTCCATACGCCTTGGCCGAGCTCCGACCCGTCGTCGCCGCGATGGGTTCCGATGAAGACCATTTGCCCGGCGTTGTTCAGCGTGGGCGACGAGAACCAGGCGAGGCGCGCCGCGGGTCCAACTTCAGGCGCCGGCTGGCCGCTGCGACCGAGGAGCAGCAGACCGTTGTCGGGATCATCGAGAAACAGGCCTTGCGTATGAGCTTCGTTGATGCCGGGTCCGCTGATGGTGGCGGTGAAGATAGTTTTGCCTTGATCGTTCAGAGGGAATGTCGAGTACCAGCGCTTCTCGATGTTGTAGATCGTGGCGCCTGGCGCGAACTGCGGAACGTCCATGCCGGTGCGAGCGACGAGCCGTAGCCCATGGCCGCCGCCCTCGGAGAAGAGGGCGAGCGACGAATCGGCAGAGTTATTGGAATCTAGCCGACCGAAGAACGCAGTTTCGCCGTGACCGTTCACCGTGAAGGTGGGCAGGGCGAGCCGGTTGAGAGCGTTGTCGGCGACAGTATTGTCGAGCGGGGCGAGGATCGTTCCCTCGGGCGCGCCTTGAAGCCGCGTGCCGTCGAGGACCGCGAGCCTTAAACTTCTGTCCGTGCTTTCAGCCCAGATGCCGGAGGCCTCCGATCCATCGGGCAACTGAACGCGGCCCATGAACGCGGCGGGGCCGCTTGGGTTGATTTGGAGATTAGTGAGCACCGTGAAGCGGGCGCCATCCGGCAGGCCGGGCGCTTGCTGGCCGGCGCGAGCGATGAACCCATCGCTGCCGGTGCGATAGGCCGAGTTATCGCCGCCGTCCATCATGACGTCGTCCACATAAGCGCGAAAGGCGATTTGGCCATCGTTGTCGATCGTGGGAATGCGGAGGTCCTTCCAGTATTCCATTCCCGGCGACCGGAGCGTCGGCGAAAACTGCAACGCAATGGGCATGATGTCGTTGGCGCCATAGGCGCAGGATGCAATAAGTACCGAGGCGAGAACGATCAAGATGCGCATTAGCTTCCTTGAATTTGGCGGTGAATCGAGCGGGCTTTAAACGCGAATGCTAGTAAATGCCGCCGCAGCCTGATAGCGCGATCTGGACTGCGTCGCACGGCTTTTCGGGAACGACGATTTCCGAAGAGATGGCTATCGTCGCCGCGGACGCGGCGGTTGAAAATCGCCGTTGCGGGCGCGGCGAGAACGTGGCGGCTGGAAGCCGCCACTACCGGGCCGTTACTCGGGTTCGGGGTCGCCGATGGCTCGGAGATACTCGGCGAGTTGCGATTGGACGTCGAGCAGCTCTTGCCACTGGGACAGCGGGATCACGACGCGGACTTTGTCTTCTTCGATCGAGGCCGCTTGGACGAGCTGCCGCGTGCGGAGGTGAAGGTATTCGAGGATCTCGGAAACCTGCGCCGCCTGGCCGGGGCTGAGCTGGGTGGGCAGCTCCGGCGGCAGGGGCATGTGGAGCGTGCTCTGGATGTCCTCGGAGGCGCCGAGGTGCAGCTCGAACGAGAGCGACTTCGACTCAGCGCGCTTGGCGAGCTCGTCGGCCAAGAGCTCGCTGGTTTCCGTGATGCCGTCGCTCTTGAGCTCTTCGAGCCGTTGGGCGATCTGCTCGCGCGTGCCGAAGAGCAGGACCGAGCGGCCCAGTGCGATGACGTCGCCAAATCGGAGGATGCGAAGCTGCGTGTCCTCGCCATTGACGCGCGTGCCGTTGGTGCTTTCCAGGTCGGTGAGGACGAGCTTGCCTTGGTCTTCCTGGATCTTTAGATGGAAGCGGCTGATGCGCTCGTCGTTGAGCTTGACGGAGTTGCCCTCTTCGCGGCCGATGGTGACCGGAGGCTCTATGTCGTCGAAGACTTCGCCGCGGTCGGCGCCGTCCAGCACTCGCAGCGTGACGCGGGTCATGGTTCGGTCGGCTGCGCCGCCTCTTCTCTTACTGTGAATGCCCCGGTGAACCGCCTGACCGAACTGGCCGCCCTCTATTTGCGCTTATAACACGCACGGCGCCGAGCAGCAAGCAAAAGCATGCCGTGTGGGCGTGGCGAAGGGGTCGGGAGCCTGTTGCGACTGGAGATTCTGATTCGATGGAGCGGTTTCCAGTCGCAAAAGACTACCGACACCGTTTTTGGGCAAAGCGTGTTCCGGCAGTGGTAATTATCGGCCGACGGCGCGGCTTGTGAAAAGGTGCGGTTAATCCACCGGCGTGGCGCCCGGCGGAGGGGTTCCGCCGCCGGCGTGGACGTAGTCCTTTCGACCGCGCGCGTAGTCCTCCGACGCCGGCAGGTCGGCGGCGGCTTGGGTCTGAGCGGCTTCAAACAGCCGCTTCAGGAAGGGGCGACACCAACCGCAGCCCGTCCCGACGCCATAGCAATCAGCGAGCTGGCCGAGGCGGCGCGGCTTTTCGAGGCGGATGAAATTCTCGACCTTCCGCCGGGTGACATGGAAGCAGAGGCAGAGTTCTTCGTCGGCTTCCATGGGCTACTCACACAAAGGAAAAGAAGAATCTCGTAACAGAAGATCGCAAAGGTCGCGAAGGAAGAAGAAGTAACGGGAGGTAACAGGGGGAACATCGAAGGAGTAAGAGAAAAGACGAGACTTCTAACTCTGTTCCCTCTGTTGCCTCCTGTACGTTCCGGATTTTTCGCTCCGTTGTCTTCGAGCCTTTGCGCCTTCGTGGTTAATTCTGTGCGGTGGCCAGGCGCAGGGCAATGCGGCAGGCGGATTGGAATTGGGGGATGTCGAGCCATTCGCTCGTGGTGTGGATGCTGTTTTGGCCGCAGCCGAGAGTGACGGCGGGAATGCCGTGGGCGGTGAGCCAGTTGGCGTCGAGGCCGCCGTTGGCGATTGCGTAGTCGGGCTCGAGGCCTTCGGCCGCGAGGGCGGCGACGGCGGTTTGGACGGAGGGCTCGTTGAGCGGCAAGCGGAAAGATTCGTAGTCGAGGCGGCCGTCGAAGTGGACGCGGCCGGCGGCGCCTTCGACATTGCGAACCTGTTTGGCGGCGCTCGTGAACGCGCGCTCGAATTCCTTGATGATTTGCTTGCGGAAGCGCGGGTCGTGGCTGCGCGCCTCGGCGCGGAGCTCGACGCGGTCGGTCACAACGTTGGTGGCCGAGCCGCCGTGGATGACGCCGACGTTGCTGGCGCCTTGCTTGCCGTTTTTATGCACGAGGCCGTGCCAGCCGTTGTTCACGAGGTCGGCGATGGCGAGCGACGCGATGGCGATGGCGCTAACGCCTTGCTCGGGGTGAACGCCGGCGTGGCTGGCGAGGCCTTCGACGACGATCGTCATGCGGTACCCGCCGGTGGCGCCAAGGGTCACGCGGTTTGCGGGGCCGCCGTCCCAGTTGAAGGCGAGCTTCGGCGACTTGAGCATGGGGAGCCGCACATAGTGGGCGCCGTTCAGACCGGCTTCTTCTTGCACCGTCCAGAGAAAGGTGAGCGGCGGGTGCGGTCGCTGCTCTTTGAGGAGTGTGAGCAGCGTCGTGAGGAGGACGGCGCAGCCAGAGCGGTCGTCGCCGCCGAGCGCGGTGTGGCGGTCGGCCGGGACGATGCGTTTGCCCTTTCGCACGGGGCGGGCGCCCGCGCACAAGGGAACCGTGTCCATGTGAGCGGAGAGCATGCGGCGCGGCGCCTTGCTCGTGCCGGGCAGCGTGACGGCGAGGTTGCCGACCTTGCCGCCGGCGAGCGGCGACTTTTTGAACGCCTGGTCGGTGGCGATGCGGGCCTCAGGCAGGCCGGCGGCGAGGAGCTGCTGGCGGATAAAATCGGCGACGGGCTCTTCGCCGCCGCTGAGGCCATCGAGCGCGAGTAGCTCCAGAAGCAAATTGAGGCGATCGCTGTCGTTCATGGAATGGCGTCGTCTGAGTTGTGGCTGCCCACGATGCTATCAGATTTGCAGCCGCGCAAGGCGCTCTAGCGGCCGCATAATCGGCAAAGTTTTTCTGGTTTAACGAGTCGTGCTGGCGTGCAAGCTCGATTCGCACGGTAAAGGCCGCAGGCTTTTTCATTCTCCACGCAAGGCGGCGGCGTGGCGTTACCGATCTTTTCAGAGTGAATCGTTCCCACGGCCGGCGCTCCCGCGCGCCGCCGCGGACGTGGACGCCGGCGCCAAGGAAGCGCGCCGGCTGGCTCGGCAGGGAGGCCGAAGAGCTCATGCACTGGAAACGCCGGCGACCGAAATGGCCCTACGTGGTCGCCTTGGGATGCCTGTTCGCGCTGACGTTCGTCGCCCCCTGGGCGTGGCGGCGGAATCGCGCGGAGCGGCCGAAGGTGGAAAAGTCTCGCCGCGAAGTGGCGGCGCAGGGATCGTCCCATGCGCCGGCGAGCGTGGAAGCCGCGTCGAAGACGGCGATGACTCCCGAGCTGGCGCCCGCACTGCCGCCGCTGGTCGCCGGCGAAGGCGAGCCGCAGTTGGCCGGCCCGATGGTCGAGTCGGACGATTATGTGGCGGTGGATGAGCCGCTGGTCGAGATGCCGGCGGCCGAGGCGACGGCGGCACACGGTCCGGAGTTGATGTCCTCGACGTCGATGCCGGCGCCAACGCCCGCGCCGGCCCTGGAAGGCCCGTCGCTGGAGCCGCGATCAAAGAGCGTGCTGGTGCGCGATGCGCCGGCGCCGAAGGCAACGCTGCCGCGCGCGTTCACGGCGGAGTCGATGGCGAAGGTGCGCGACGCGTTGATGTCGGTGGTGGCGAAAGCGCGGCAGGCGCGAGCTCAGTTGGCGCAAGCGACGCCGGCTCAAGTGCAGACGAAAGAGGCGCCGGCGGCTCAACCCGGGATTGCGGGGCCGATCATCCGCTCGCCGCAGCGGGTGATGGTAGAAAGCGAGTCGGACCGGCTGGCGATGATTCCGCCATCGACGTTGCCGCTCGCCGAACGCGCCGCTTCGCCCGCTCCGGAACCTGCCGCCGCGCCTGCCGAAAGCCAGCCGGTGGTCGCGACGGATCAAACGGCTGAACCGCCGACGCCAGCCGTTGCCGGAGAGCCTGCGCTGGAACATCGGCCCGAAGCGCTGATCGCTCAACTGGAGGCGCTCAAAACAGGGGCAGGCGCCGGTTGGGCTGAGCGCGTGCTGGCGCCCATCAACGAATTGACGAGTGAATCTGCGGGCGCGGATGGGGATTGGCGGCCGACGATCTCCCAGTTGCGCTTGCTCGCTGAAGAAGGGTTCAACGATGCGCTTAAGGAACAGGACGCGGCGACGCAGTCCGCGTGGCTGCGGGCGAGCCGGGCGCTTGATCGGCGACTGCCGGTGTGGGGACTTCTGTTGGACCACGATTTCGAAGCCCAGGCGACGCAGTGGACGCCGGCCACCGACAGCTCGGGGCTGATGAAGGCCATCAACGACATCCTGGCTCTGACCGCGGGCGCGGCCGAGGGCGCCTCGTGGCGGCAGTACTTGCGGCTCAACGACCTGGCCGGGCTGACGAGCGTCGCGGCGAACGATTATGCGGAGCAACGCCGCGCCGCCGCTCGCGACGTGCTGTTGCGAATCAGCAATCCATGGCTCACGCCGGCGCAGCGCGACTTTGTCGCCCAGCCGCCGGTGGCGGCGCTGGCCGAAGCGCTACGCGCCTGGGCGAGCGGCGAGGTGTCGCTCGACACGCTCGCCGCGTTCATCGAGCGCTACGAATCGACCAGCTCGATGCGCGACGCCGACGCGATCGCGGAGCTTCGTTTGCGAATGAAATGGTCCTCCGAGCCGCGGCTGCAAGCCTTGGCCGAGGACATCAATCGCAACTACCGCAACGCGAACATGCGCGTGGCCGTGGCTGGCGAGCTGATGAATCGAATGATTCCGCCGCAGCAGCCCGTGACGGCGCCGGTGCATAGCACCATCGCCGGCGCCGACGTGCGTGGGCATTCGCTCACCGAGACTCAGATTCACGTCAAGCTGCTGCCGGATCCCACGGTATGGCGGTTTGGCCTCGAAGTGAATGGGCAAGTGAATTCGCACACTGTGTCGCAAACGTGGCCAGCCCAAGTGAAGAATTGCTGCCGCGTCGAGTACGAGGCTCGCAAGCTGGTGCTGGTGAACCGCTATGGCGTACACGTCTATCCAGCAGAGGCCCACGCGGACGGCGACACCAATCTCCTGGGCGTGGATAGCTCGTTCACGCCGGTGCCGATCATCGGCGCGCTAATCATCGATGCGGCTCGCGAGCAGAACCAGCAGAGCCGGCCGCAGGCCATCGCCCAGGTGAACGCCCGGGTCCAGCGCGAAGCCTGCCAGCGCATGGACAACGAAGCGAACGCCAAGCTGGCCAAGCTCGATGAGCGGCTGCACGAGAAGGTGATGGAGCCGCTCGCGCGGTTCGGGATTTCGGTGGAACCGATTGACATGAACACGACCGCCGAGCGCGCCACGATGCGCCTGCGGCTGGCCGGCGAGCAGCAACTTGGGGCGCACACGCCGCGGCCCTCGGCGCCTTCCGACAGCCTGGCGAGCGTGCAGCTGCACGAGTCGGCGATTAACAACGTGCTCTTAGGCCTGGAGCTCGACGGCAAGCGGCTGACGGCGGGTGAATTGCACACGCTGCTGGCGGACAAGCTGAAGCGTCCGGCGCCGCCGGAGCCGGAGGATTTGCCGCGTGGCGCGAAGGTGGAGTTCGCCGCGCACGACGCGGTGCGGCTGGTGTGCCATGAAGATCGCATCGAGTTGATTTTGCAGATCATCGAACTGCGAAAGGGGCGCGACAGCATTCGCGGCGTTGGCGTGCATGCGTTCTTCCGGCCGGTGGTCGAGGGGCTGGATGTGAAGCTGGTGCGCGACGGAACCCTGCAGTTCGACGGCGCCCACCTGCGGGCCGGGCCGCGGATTGTGCTGCACAGCGTGTTCGGCAAGCTGCTGCCGAAGGACCAGGAGCTGCCGATCCTGGCCGCCAAGCTCAGCGACGATCCCCGGTTTAAGGGTCTGATGGTCACGCAGTTGGTGATCGACGACGGCTGGGTGGCGATGTCGATCGGGCCGACGCTGCCGAACCGCGTGGCGTGGCGCACGCGCGACGCGGAAGTTCGGTAATAGCCCCGACCTAGCTAGGTCGAGGCTATTCGGAGCGTCCGCTATTAGGCCGTGCGGTCGAAGTATTGGAAGTTCTGCTGGATTTGGGTCCAGCTCATGGTGACCAGGCCGTACTCGATGCCCCAGGGGTTGAAGAGCGTCACGGTCCCGGCGCTCGCGTTGTAGCCTACCACGGCGTAAGCGTGATTGCCGACGACGCTCTTCGAGGCGGGAGTGCTGTAGGACGCGAAGCCGATGCTCTTGCCGGAGTTGAACGCGGCGACAAACGAGGTGAAGCTCGCGCCGCCGCTGGTCATCACGAAGTTCACGGTGTTCTGGCCGGTGACGAATTTCAGCGCCGAGTTGATATAGCCGCCGCTGATCGCCGCGTAGGCGTTGAGGCCGTTGCCCGGCAGTCCCGCGCGTTCCCAACCCGATTGGTTGACCTGCACGAACGCCTTCTCGACCAGCGCGGTCCACAGCTCGCTCGTGGAACTGTTGTACTTCATGCCGCGGCCGGCGTAGATGAGCGCGCCGCTCGCGTCGGTCGGCAGGTAGCTGTCCACGGTGACGTACTGGGCGACGCCGCTTCCGTTGTAAAACCGCACGGTGTACGTGCCGTCGCCATTGACGATGAACATGTTCGTGATGGCACTGGGGTTCTTGAGCGCCGTCTCGGCGATCGTCGTCATGAAGTAACAGTCGCCGACGGCGCCCTGATGGATGTCGGTGTACGAGGCGCCGTTGACGAACAGCTGGCCGGAGAACTGCCGGTACGTGCCGCTGGCGATCGGGTGGTCCGTCCCGAGGAACCACTTGCCGATGAGCTTTTCCATTTGGGCGGAGTTTGAACCGGCGGCCAGGTTCCCCAGCGTGTAGCCCTGGTACGTGGCGTTGGCCGGATTGGCCGAGACAATGTAGCTGCCGAGCGTCCACACATAATCGAGCGAGCCGAACAGCGTGGTGGTGCTGACGATCGAGCGGAGGTCTGTCAGCTCGGTGGCATCGATGACGCCGCCGTCTTCAGCATTACGGAACAGATTGATGAGGTCGCTGCGATTGATCAGGCCGTCGCCGAACAGCGTGCTGCCGAGCGTGCGCAAGGCCAGGTCCTGCACGTGCGTGGTGAACCAGTTGGTCACCGCCGGCGGCGAGGGCGAGGGCGGCGTCGGCGCCGGCGGAGTGGGGGCGGGAGGCGAGGGCGTGGGCGCTGGGTTCGCGGAATTCACGGCCCGGCCGTCGAGAGACGCGACGCCCGCGGCGGTCACTTTGAGCTGGTGACCGAGGCCGGTGAAGACGACGTCGCGGCCATCGTTCAGGTGGACGTGCTCCGTCCCCTGGCCGGAGTTGACCGTGAGCGCCTCGTTCATCGAGTACAGCGAGACGACGTCGTTGCCGTTTTTCAGGTTCACGACGATGGAGGTGATCTGCTGGTTGGACCATTTCGCGTTGACGCCATCGACGCCGATCCAGCCGAAGGCCTGGCGGATGTTGATCACGTCGGATTTGTCAGTGCCGTTGATCGTCAGCACGCCGGCGCTAAAGCTGGTGGTGATGCCGGTGACGGCCATCAGGTCGCGCGTTTCGAGCGGTTCGATGCGCAGACGACGATCCCGGCCGAGCGAAGAAGTCCCCACGATGCGTCCCCCCTGAAGCAATTCGATAAGTCGCGGCGACGGCGCTCTGACGCGATCGCGGCGGCGGACAAGGCTGAAAAGTGATATGGAAAAGTCGGCGGAGGGAATCGCCGTGGCGCGCCCTCCTAATCGGAAACCTAGGTCCGATTTACGAGGGGGCAAAAGAATCGGGGCAGCTGCAAGGCGGGGGTAAAGTCGTCGGTGGGCGTTACAATCGCGCCAGGCGGATAGCCCCGACCTAGCTAGGTCGGGGCGAGTGGGGAGGATATGCAGCGCTACTAGAGGCGTGCCGCGAGGAGCTCGCCGGTTTGGCGGGCGAGCGAGTAGAAGAGGGTGATGGCCGCGGCGGCGTCGAGGCCGGCGACAAGGCCCCAGGCCAGCGACGGCGAGCGGAGGGCGAGATCCACTTGGGCCGTTACCGCGAGAATGGCCAGCGGCGTGTAAACCGCCGCGGCGAGCATGAGCCAGGCGCACCGCGACTGCACGGAGAGCGCCGTGCCCCAGG
>JAICUM010000109.1 GCA_025935855.1 Pirellulales bacterium
ACGCCGGTGAGCAGTGCGAGGTCGCCGCCGATATGGGGCTGCACGTAGAGCGAGGCGATCTTGGTGCCGAAGAAGAGGCTGATGGGATCGCTTGGGACGGCGAAGTTCACGAGGCCCGTTTCGACGATCGGGTTGATGACGACGCAGTGGCCGCCGCGGCGGCGGACGGTCATCAGCGAGCGCATGAGCCGGGGGTGGTTGCTCGCGGGGTTGCCGCCGATGACGACTACGAGGTCTGCGTTCTCGACGTCCTCTAGCTCGACGGTCGCCGTGCCGCTGCCGGTGACGCTGGAAAGGCCGACGCCGCTGGCCTGGTGGCAGTAGTAGCTACAATTGTTGACGTTGTTCGTGCCGTACAGCCGTGCGAAGAGCTGGAGCAGAAAGCCGGCTTCGTTGCTGCTGCGGCCGCTGAAGTACCAGAAGGTTTCGTCGGGCTCGAGCTCGGCGAGCTTGTCGGCGATGCGGTCGAAGGCATCGTCCCAGGAGATCGGCTGATAGCGGCGCAGCGAGGGCGTGTAGAGGACGGGTTGGGTGAGGCGGCCGCAGTTTTCGAGCTCACGTGGCGTGAGGCCGCGGAGCTCGGCGGCGCCGTAGTTGTTCCAGAAGTCGGTAGTGATGGCGCCCTGCATGTCGGCGACCATCGCTTGGAGGGACTTCTTGCAGACCTCGGGGAAGTGGCCGGTTTCGTTGACCATGCCGCCGCGCTGGCCGCCCATGCCGAGCGCGCAGGTTTTGCACGCGTTCTTGGAGCGCATGGCCTTCCAGAGCTTCCAGATTCCGCCGGCTTCGCGGCCTTTGCTGAGGGTGTAGGCGATGGCCGGCCAGCCGCCGCCGCGTTTTGGCTTTTTCATGGGTGGTAGGTTGTCAGCGTCCAGTCGTGAGCGGCTAACGAAATCCCTGGGCGGTTGGAGGGCTTGGCAAGCCGGACCGCCCTGAAACATTCAGCATAAGCGCTTGCGGGGCCCGAATGTAGCGGGTCGCTGCTCGGAGCCTGCCGGCCGAAGGCATTCCACGTTTGAAGTGCATGGGGTTCGGGAGACAATTTTGGCTTTTGGATTATTGGATCGAGTTCAGAAAAATCGATTTTTGTGATCAAAATTCGATGCGGCTGGAAGGCACTATTCCAAATCCCTCGAGAAATCAGGGCTGGTTTGGTCATGAGGCCTTGCGGAAGTGGGTTAGTTTTGGATTTTCTGAAAAAAGTTCATAATTCCAAAATTGCTCGTCTGCAGCGCAAACGCTAGCCGCGGCAGGCCGAATTCCACTGCTCAAGCAATGGCGGCAAGCGCCTGGAGGAGACGCGTTGAGATTAGTGCACCAATATACACCATAGGGTGGTACGGTTTCAAGAGCAAAAAGCGGGACCCGCGCCCTAGTGTCGGCGGCCGAGTGCGGCCAAAATCGCCGAGATAGTGAGCAGGGCTCTAAGGTGCTTTGGGCGGTGTGATAAGCTTGTGCCTCGTGCCAATCACGCTGTGGCAGAAATGGCTCCGCTTGCCGATTCATTGCAGAACACGATGACGGATTCAATTGAAATAACGCCGGTTAACGGGCCAATAGGGGGCGTGGTGCGGCCGCCGGGGTCGAAGAGCGTTACCAACCGGGCGCTGGTGTGCGCGGCGCTGGCGAGGGGCGAATCGACGCTGCGCGGGGCGCTGGACAGTGAAGATACGCGGGTGATGATCGCGGCGCTGCGGCAGTTGGGAATTGGGATTGAAGTCGCCGATGAAGGGCAAACGCTAGGTGTGAAGGGCTGCGACGGCAGAATCCCCGCGACGAGAGCGGATTTGTTTGTCGCCAACAGCGGCACGACGATGCGGTTTCTTACCGCACTGGTGAGCCTGGGGCACGGCGACTATCGGCTCGATGGCGTGGAGCGGATGCGGGAGCGGCCGATTGGCGACTTGGCTGAATGTCTCGCTGGGTTGGGAGTGCGAATTGAGCATGAACGCGCCGCGGGGTATCCGCCCCTTGTGATTCATGCTCGGGGGCTCGCTGGCGGAGCGGCGAAGATCAACGGCAGCATATCGAGCCAGTTTTTGAGCGGCTTGCTGATGGCGGCGCCGTACGCAGCGGAGCCGATCGGCGTGGCGGTTCAGGGCACGTTGGTTTCGGTACCCTATATCGAGATGACGATCGCGGTGATGCGCGCTTTCGGGGCGGAGGCGGAAGCTGATTCAAGTTCTAAATGGATCTCGATCGAAAACAATCGTCGCTATGGCGGCCGCGATTATGCGATTGAGCCGGATGCATCGGCGGCGAGTTATTTTTTTGCAGCCGCGGCGATTAGCGGTGGGCGAGTGACCGTCGCGGGATTGAGCAAGGCGAGCTTGCAAGGCGATGTGCGATTTTGCGAGTGCCTCGAGCAGATGGGGGCGCGAATTGATTACGCTTCTGACTCGATCACGGTCGAAGGCGGAGCGCTGCACGGCATCGACGTGGACATGAACGACATCAGCGACACGGTGCAGACGCTCGCGGTGACGGCGCTGTTTGCCGAGGGCCACACGCGAATCCGCAATGTGGCGCATGTCCGCCATAAGGAGACGGATCGCATCGCGGCGACAGCGACGGAGCTGCGCAAGCTTGGCGCCGTCGTTACTGAGTTTGATGACGGAATGGAAATCGAGCCGCGGCCGCTGCACGGCGCGGCGATCGACACGTACAACGATCACCGCATGGCGATGAGTTTCGCGCTGGCTGGATTGCGCACGCCCAACGTGGTCATCCGTGATCCGGGGTGCACTGTGAAGACGTATCCGGCGTTCTTTGCGGATTTGGCGCGGCTGGTGCGCGGTTCGGCGTAGGCGCTCTGGCCAGTCAAGGAGTCATGCCGCTAAGCCGCAAGGGTTGGAGCCGTCGAGTAAGGTCCCGCTCGGCAAGCGGCACCTACTTAGCCGGCGGTGCGTGCGATGGTGCTGAGGCCGGTGCGGTTGGCGCTTTCGATCAGTTGATCGGCTCGCGCGAGAACTGAGAGGCTCGAATCCATCGGCGGATACGCAGCGGAGCTGGGATCGCAGGCCACGAACTTCGCCTTGCAATGTTGGCAGACGACGCGCTTGCCGAGGTAATCGACGCGGACCTGCAAATTCCGACCGCAGGTGGGGCACTCCTGGACAAAGTACGTGACAGCCATGATTCACCTATTTCCTGCTAGGGTCGCGCAAATGCGTAGAATCTGGTGCGCGAATCTAAGGTATCGCCTTTACAAGGCCATTTCAAGTGTGCGAAAGCATTAAATGATTGTTAAGTCCGGGCGCCTGTCCCCATCTTGGGGGGTCTAAGTGCCTAGTATCAGAGCATTTAGGCGAGATGGTTGCGGCCAACTGCGGCGTCCGTCGTGGATGCATCCGTGTAAGAGAGCTTTCCCACTCGAGCATTTTTTGCCGGGTGCAATCGCCGTGCCCATGCGGTTCGGCGGAATGTTTCAATTTCGGAACCTGTCGGGTTTGGCTGGCGACTAACAGTAAGTGAGGGGATGGCTCGTTGAGGTTCACGGGGATTTGGACGAGTGGTCCGCGACGGGTGATTCGGGGTTTAACCGTTTAGTGTTCGGATTTCGAGGTTGGAGCATATGCGGCAAGTGCGGGTAAGGGGTGCAGAAGGGATAGGAATTCATGGCCGCGGCGCCAGCGCTGTGGAAATGTCGCGCCTGTCTTGGCGAACTGCGGTAAGATGTATTAGAGGATGGGACGTTTCCTTCGGGGAACGTTGGGCGATTGGACACCTTCTCTCGCGGCCAGGCCGCCTGGAAGAGCACTGGATCGCTGAAAACAGGCGGTTGGAGGGTCGCACATGGCCAACCGGATATTCGTGGGCGCTGTCGTTGTGCTTTGGCTCGGCAGCATGTCGTGGCTGATGATCGACAAGGTGCTCCCCTCGCTGCACGAGGGCGAGGCGCCGGTCGCGGCTGGGTACGAAAACGGCGTTCCCGTGGCGTGGAAAGTCTTTTGGGGCGATCGCGCGGTGGGCCACGCCGTGAGTCGGAAGCTGCCGGGCGTGCTGGGAACGTCAAACGTCCAGAATCGCGTGGTGCTTGAGGACGTGCCGCTGTTGGATCTCGTTCCCGCTTTGATGCGGAAGGTGGTCGGCGATCTCGGGAAAATGAAGCTCGACGCACAGACCCAGCTGGAATTCGATTCGCTTGATAACTTCTCGCGGTTTTCAAGCAGGGTTTCGATCAACGAGATTAACCCGGTGCTGGACCTGACGGGGCAGGTGAACGGGTCGTTTCTTGACTTGAAAGTGCGCTTCGGCGACGTGAGCTACGAGCCGAAGGTTCCGATCTCGAGCCAGGGGGAGCTGAACGAGGCGTTGTTCCCCGACGCGAAGCTGCCGTATCTCTACGTGGGTCGGCGGTGGTCGGAGCAGATGTATAACCCTTTCCGGGCGCCGAGCATGCCGGTGGACACGCTGGACGTGGAAGTGACGGGAATCGAGACGATCGAGTTCGACAAAGAGAACCAACGGGTAATGCGCGTGGAGTACATGGCGCCGCCGGCGCCTGGCGTGCCGGAAGACGCACGGCTGCAGGCCGTGGCGTGGGTGCGTTCGTCCGACGGGCTGGTGCTGCGGCAGGATCTGATCATTTCGGGGACGAAGCTGCGGTTCGAGCGATTGTCGGAGTCCGAATCCGCCGAGATCGGCAATTCGCTCTTTGAACGGCGCCGGTATGGCCGGGGAGCGCGGCCGGGCATGGGCTTCGCGGTGGAGGGGAATAGCTCGGAGCTTGGGCCGCGACGGCATCACTGGGGCGGACGTGGCGGCCCGTGGGGCGATCCATCGACATGGAAAGATGGCAAGCCGCAGGGGCGTCGAGCGCCGAATGCTGAGGGCGCTAAGCCGGCCGCCGCGGCGGATCCTCGGCAGTCGGCGGAGGCGGTAAGCGGCGAAGTTCATTAGGCCGCTGTTTTCTGTTGGCGGCCGCCGCTAAGCTGGCGTGGCCGCTGCCACGATGGCCGCTTCCTTTTTTCGCTCGAGCGTCTGATCTGTCCATGCTGCGTTTCGACAACGTGACCCGAACCTACGGCAGCCGGGTCGCCGTGGACCATTTGACGCTGTCGCTGGAGCGCGGCGAGCTGTTCGCGCTGTTGGGCCATAATGGCGCCGGCAAGACGACGACGATCAAAATGCTCGTGGGGCTGCTGAAGCCGAGTTCGGGCACGATCTACGTCGGTCCATACGATGTGACGCACAATCCGCGCGAGGTGAGCCGGCTGGTGGGCTATGTGCCGGATTTGCCGTTTCTTTACGACAAGCTTTCGGGGCGGGAATTTCTGCGGTTCGTGGCGGACATGTACGGCATGCCGGAGGCGGCGGCGAAGGAAGCCGTGGACCGGGAAGCGGAGCGGTTTCAACTGAAGGATTTCCAGGATCAGCTCACCGAAAGCTACTCGCACGGGATGCGGCAGCGGACGGTGTTCGCGGCGGCGATGATTCACCAGCCGGACGTGTTGGTGGTGGATGAACCGATGGTGGGTCTCGATCCGCATAGCATTCGCCTGGTGAAGGATTTGCTAAAATCGTATTCGCAGTCCGGAAAAATCGTGCTGATGTCCACGCACACGCTGACCGTGGCGGAGGAAATCGCCGACCGCGTGGGCGTGATGAAGAGCGGGAAGATCGTGTTCGAGGGGAAGGTCGAGGAGCTGCGGTCGTCGATCCCGGACGCGGGACAATCGCTGGAGTCGCTCTATCTCGCGTTGATGGGCGAGGGAGAACCTTCCGAGTAGCGTATGAGCGACGCGGCACGGGTTAATGATTCGCCGCCGATGGCCATGAGTTTGGCCTACGCGCTGCCCACGCATGAGCGTGAAGGCCAGATCTTTTGGCGACTCCGCGTGCTGATGGTGCGGGCTCACCTGCGTTTTCTGTTTCACCATGCGCGGCTGCGCACTTCGCTGGTGATCGGACTGAGCCTGTTCTTTTGGATCGGCCTGTTCGTGCTGTTCTACAAGGGCTTCGACTTCGTCATTCGGTATGTCGATACGCCTGGGTCCCGGTATCACGCCGACGTAATGCTGTTTGTGTTTCCGCTGTTCTTTCTGTCGCTGCAGGTGATGCTGATTTTTTCCTCGGGCATCATTCTGTACGGCGGGCTGTATCCGTCGCGCGAGACGGAGTATTTGATGACGCTGCCGGTGCGCGACGAGCGGCTGGTGTACTACCGGTTTCAGGAGGCGGTGCTGTTTAGCAGTTGGGGGTTCTTTCTGCTGGCGAGCCCGATGCTGCTGGCGTATGGACTGGTGACGAAGGCGCCTTGGTACTACTACGCGTATCTGCTGCCGCTAATGGCGTCGTTCGCCTACATACCGTGTTCGCTGGGCGCGATTTGCTGCTTGCTCTTGATCTATCGCTTGCCGCAGGCGCGGCGGATTGCGGTGGGGGCGATCGCGCTGGCGATCATCGTGATCGCGTATCACTCGATTTGGAAAACGCTGGAGTTTTCGGAGAGCGAGTTTTTGGGCAACGCGTGGTTCAAGGAGACGCTTCGACGGTTTCGCTTTGCACGCGAGGAGTGGCTGCCAAGCACGTGGCTGAGCAATGCGCTGATCGAGGCGGTGCGGCGCTCGCACAACAATCCGCGGGACTTGCCGTGGCTGGCCGCGGGAAAGTATTTCGTGGTGCTGGTGTCGAACGCGCTCGTGCTGCACCTGGCAGTGATATGGACGGGGCGGCGGCTGTTTCGGCCGAGCTATTGGGAACTGCACTCGCGGCGGGCGAAGAAGCCGAAGCTGACGCTGGCGTGGGTGGACGTGGCGGCGGGGTGGCTGCTGGTGGGTTTCCCGCGGCAGACGCGGCTCTTGATTATGAAAGACCTCCGGTTGTTTCGGCGTGATCCGGTGCAGTGGTCGCAGTTTTTGATTTTCTTTGGGTTGCTGTTGCTGTACTTCGCGAACGTCGATCGGTTTCGCGAGCACAAGGGCGACATCAACGTGATGACGTGGGTGAATATCGTCAGCTTTTTGAACCTAGCGGTGGTGGGGCTGATTCTGTCGACGTTCACGACGCGGTTTATTTATCCGCTGATTAGCTTGGAGGGGCGGCGGTTCTGGATTTTGAGCTTGCTGCCGGTGGATCGGGACACGATTTTGTGGAGCAAGTTTCTATTCGCGGCATGCGGTTCGTGGCTGCCGTGCGCGGCGCTGGTGGGCATCAGCGACGTGATGCTCGACGTGTCGATCATGGTGGTGGCGGTACACCAGTTGATTTGCCTGTTGTTGTGTCTGGGATTGGCTGGGATGGCCGTGGGTTTCGGCGCGATGATGCCGAACTTTCGCGAGCAATCGCCGTCGAAGATCGCGGCGGGGTTTGGGGGCACTCTGAACCTGGTGCTGAGCGCGCTATACATCATGGCGGTCGTGCTGATGACGGCGCTGCCGTGCCATTTCTATCTGCTGTCGGGCAAGACGGATTTGCCGCCGAAGCTATTGCAGCCGGAATATTTGCGGTTTTGGTTGATGCTGGGGATTTTCGCGTCGGTGGTGCTGGCGGGGATTGTGACCATTCTGCCGCTGCGCGGAGGGTTGAAGTCTTTTCGGCGGTTGGAAGTTTAGACTCCCGACCCCGTACTGCTTCCTAGGCGACTTGTTGGGGCGGTTCTATAATTTGGCGATGGCAGAGATTGAGGCTGTGGCGGCGGGCGGGTTGCGGGTTGGGGCGGTGACTTATTTGAACACCGTGCCGTTGGTGCGTGGGTTGCCGGAATTGTTGCCGGGGGCACGGCTTTCGTTTGATCATCCGAGCCGCTTGGCGGATCAACTTGCGGCTGGCGAGCTCGACGTGGCGCTGGCGCCGAGCATCGAGCTAGCGCGGCATCCGCGGTGGTCGATTGTTTCGACGGCCTGCATTGGTTGCCGGGGGCCCGTGCTGAGCGTGAAGACGCTGTTTCGGAAGCCGCCGGCCGAAGTGACGTCGCTGGCGCTCGATGAGGGTTCGCGGACCAGCGCGGTGCTCACCCAGATCCTGCTGGCGGATCGGTTCGGGGTGCGGCCGCAGCTGCAGATGCTGGCGGTGGGGGCGTCGCCGCTGGAATCGACGGCGGACGCGGTGCTGGTAATCGGCGATCGGGCGATTCGCGCGGCGGACAGCGGGTTTGTCGAGTCGTGGGATTTGGGCGAGGAATGGGTGCGCTCGACAGAGTTGCCGTTCGTGTTTGCGACGTGGGCGGTGCGGCCGGGCGTGGATGTTTCTCGGTTGGAGCCGGCCCTGGACGCGGCGCGGGACCAGGGTTGCCGCGAATTGGAGGCCATTGCCGACGAGCAGTCGGTGCTGATGGGTCTGCCGCGGCAGTTGGTGCTCACGTATCTTCGTGATAACTTGAACTTCTATCTGGACGAGCGCGAACGCCGCGGGCTGGAGCTGTTTTTCCGCCGGGCGGCGGCGCTGAAGTTGATTCCCGAACCTTTCGAGCCGCGGTTTCATGATTGCCACGCCGAGCGTTGACTACCTGCTGGAAAAGGCCGTCGCGGGCGAGCGGCTGACGCCGGATGAAGGCTTGCGGCTGTTGGAGTCGCGCGACCTGGCGTCGCTGGGGCGGGCGGCGAACGAGGTGACGCTGCGGCTGCATCCGGAGCCTTACCGCACGTACAACATCGACCGAAACATCAACTACACGAACATCTGCACGGCGGTATGCGACTTCTGCGCTTTTTATCGCCGGCCGAAGTCGCCCGAAGGGTACGTGCTGGAGAAAGACGAGATCTTTCAGAAGGTCGAGGAGACGGTCGCGCTGGGCGGCGATCAAATTCTCATGCAAGGCGGACTGCATCCGGATTTCAAGCTCGAGTGGTACGAGGATCTGCTGCGGTCGATCAAAGAGCGGTTTCCGGCGGTGAACATCCACGGATTCAGTCCGCCGGAAATTTACCACTTCACGAAGGTCTCGAAGCTGCCGCTCGGCGAGGTGCTCTCTCGGCTGAAGGCGGCGGGACTTGGCAGCCTTCCGGGCGGCGGGGCGGAGATTCTGGTCGATCGTGTGCGCGCGGCAATCACGCGCGGCAAAGTGATGACGGACGACTGGCTGAACGTGAACCGCGTGTGGCACGAGCTGGGCGGCCGCAGCACGGCGACGATGATGTTCGGGCACGTCGAAACGCTCGCGGAGCGCATTGAACACTTGGAGCGGCTGCGGCAGTTGCAGGACGAAACCGGCGGGTTCACGGCGTTCATCTGCTGGACGTTCCAGCCGGAGCACACGGACATGGCCAATGTGCCGCCGGCGGGTCCGTTTCAGTATCTCAAGACGAACGCGGTCGCGCGGTTGTACCTCGACAACTTCTCGAACATTCAATCGAGCTGGGTGACGCAGGGGCTGAAGGTGGGGCAGCTCGCGCTGTTGTACGGGGCGAACGACATGGGCTCGCTGATGATCGAGGAGAATGTGGTCGCGGAGGCGGGAACTGTCCACCATCTGACGCTGGACCAGATTCGCTCGGCCATCGCGGAACTGGGATATGTGCCGCGGCAGCGGAATGTTTTTTACCAGCTGATCGACGAAGCGGCGGAGGGGCGTTCGCTCGACCCGCACAGCCGTCCTAACCTGCACTCGCTGCCGGTTCTAAACTGAATCGCGGGCGGCGGTTGCGCTGACAGCCGGGGGTGCGCCCGGTATCTTAAAGGTAAGGCGTGTCGAGTTTTCTTCCCGCGTGCGTATCGAGGCGGGCGTTGCTGGTACACGCTTCTGTCACCCCTCCCTAACCCTCCCCATCGAGGGGAGGGAATCAGAGGGAAAATTCATCTGGACAGCGCGGCCGATGATTGAAGCTCGCCAGTTGACAAAGGTGTATGCGGATTTGCATCGGGGGCCGTTCGTCGCGCTCGATCATTTGTCGTTCACGGCGCGCGGCGGCGAAGTGTATGGCCTGCTGGGACCGAACGGCGCGGGGAAGACGACGGCACTGCGCATTCTGAGCACGGTGCTGCAGCCGACCAGCGGAACGGCGATCATCAATGGTTACGACGTCGTGACGCAGCCGACGCGGGTGCGGCAGACGATTGGCTTCATTTCGGCGAACACGGCCGTGTACGACCGGATGACGGCCTGGGAAATGGTCGAATATTTCGGGCGGCTGTATGGAATGGAGGATGAGCGGCTGCGGGAGCGGATGGAGCTGTTGTTCGACCGGCTGCAGATGCAGGAGATTCGCGACGTGCTGGGGGCGAAGATGTCCACCGGCATGAAGCAGAAGGTGTCGATCGCGCGGGCGATCGTGCACGATCCGCCGGTGCTGATTTTTGATGAAGCGACCAACGGGTTGGACGTGCTAGTGGCGCGGTCGCTGCTGGAGGCCGTGGCGGAGTTGCGGCAGCAGGGGAAGTGCATCGTGTTTTCGACGCACATCATGCGCGAGGCCGAGCGGCTGTGCGACCGGGTGGCGATTATCAACCGCGGACGGCTGCTGGCCGAGGGAACGATTCCGGAGTTGCGCGCTGAGCATGGGCAGGCGGATTTGGAGGATGTTTTCTTCAGCTTGATTCGGCGGCAGGAACGTGAGTTGGCGGCGGTTTAAGCAATTGAAGAGGATTTTTGCCGCGAATCTCGCGAATCGCCGCGAATCAAAAAAAGCGACGGCAAACCGTTTAAGTTCGTACAGTTCAAGGTCGTAATAGAGTCGTACAGGCATTCGCGCGGATTCGCGTGATTCGCGGCAAAA
Source organism: Pirellulales bacterium (assembly GCA_025935855.1). Classification (GTDB taxonomy): domain Bacteria; phylum Planctomycetota; class Planctomycetia; order Pirellulales; family Lacipirellulaceae; genus Lacipirellula. Next base: position 10,656 of record JAICUM010000109.1, read on the forward strand.
AAACACGATGCAGTGGAAAAACGTCAAGCTGATTTACTTCCGCGAGATGCGTGACCAGCTGCGCGATCGGCGGACGTTGTTCCTGATCGCGGTGTTGCCGCTGCTTTTGTACCCGCTCTTGGGGACGAGCTTTTTCCAGCTTTCGCAGTTTTTGCAGCATGACGAAGCGAAGGTTCTGGTCGTCGGCAGCAAGCAGTTGCGGGGACTCGATTGGCTACCGCGATTGACGGATGGGAAGTATTTTGACGCGCAATTGTTCGAGCAGCCGGAGATGCGCGAGAAGTTGCAGCTCGTGTGGCCGCACGATTTTCCGGCTCAGGAAGCGGCGCTGCGGCAAGGGAAGGAAAAACTGGTGCAGCAAAAGCCGCGCGCCGGCGACGAGGCGCCAGCGGCCGAGACGCCCTTCGATCAGGCGGCGCGGGAGCTGCTCGACTCGGGGAAAGTGGAAGCGGTGCTCGTCTTTCCCA
>JAICUM010000119.1 GCA_025935855.1 Pirellulales bacterium
AATGGATGCCACTACGTAAATCGCATCTCTACCAGCCGGCGGCCCACGGCCGCCGGGAATGGCGGGGTGTACGTGACGGCACTTCATCCCGGCGGCAGGTGTGCCGCCGGCTATTCGCCGTCAAGTGAATTCTTGCAGCAGCCTTTTTGGCGGTGATTTGCATGGCGGCTGGAAGCCGCTACTACGCTTTGGCGAGGTGGCGCTGCGTTAGATACGCCAGGATGCCGCGGACGGAGATGATGCCGACGAGCTTGTCGTGGTCGTCGAGAATCGGGATGTGGCGGAAGCCGCCGACGTTCATGCGGTGCAGGGCGAAGGCGATCTTGTCGCGGGAGCGGAGCGTGGTGGGGGTTTGCGTCATCACGGCGCTCACCGGCTTGTCGGCCATTTTCGCGGCGTCCACGTTCAGCCGAATCAGCGCGTCGCGCTCCGTGAACAAGCCGAGCAAGTGATTGTTCTTATCCACGATCGCCGCGCAGCCGAGGTTTTCGGTCACCATCTGCTTGAGGACTTCGCCCACCGGCGTTTCAGGCGAGACCGTGATCGGCGGCCGCGGGTGCAGCACCTCGATGCGGTCCTTCAACAGGCCGCGCTCGACCGCGGTGGAAGCCTGCGGCGAGCTAAGCTGCGTGAGCGGCAACTGGCACTGATCGCATTCGTCGGCGCCATCGAGGTTTTCAGCGCCGCAGGCGGGGCAGAGGATCATGGCGCACCTTTTGGCTTAATGACGAGACGAGCATAATGACGAATGACGAATTCCGAATGAGTTGAAGCAGCGCCTTCCTTCATTCGACACTGGTCATTCGCTCATTCGTCATTTCTTAGTTGACGGTCCAGGTTTCGCCTGAGTTGAAAAGTGCTTCAAGGTCGCCGCGCCCGCGCTTCTTGGTGGCTTCCTCGACTTGTTCGTTGATGAGCCGATCATACTGCGGAGCATCGACGCAGCGGAAGACCCCGATCGGCTCGGGGAAGCCGTCTTCGTACCGCATGCGGCTCAGCAGGTAGGCCAGGCTTGGCTCGGGGCTGCGCTCGTCGTGGAATAACAGGTCGTCCTCGCTGATTCCCTTGCCCAGCTCGACCACCTCGGGGTTCATGCCGTTGAGGCGGATGCCCTTCTCGCGGTTTTTGCCGAAGATGAGCGGCTTGCCGTGCTGTAGCTCCAGCGTGGTGTCCGCCTTCGTGTCGCGGTCCTTGGCGTAGTCCCAGGCGCCGTCGTTGAAGACGTTGCAGTTCTGGTACACCTCGATGAACGACGTGCCGGGATGCTCGGCGGCGCGCTTCAGCACATCGCCCAGGTGGTTGATGTTCGTGTCGATCGAGCGGGCGACGAACGTGGCTTCGCAGCCGATGGCGATCGACAGCGGATGTAGCGGATTGTCGATTACGCCCATCGGCGTGCTCTTGGTCTTTTGGCCCAGCGGCGAGGTGGGCGAATACTGGCCCTTGGTCAGGCCGTAAATGCGGTTGTTGAACAGGATGATGTTCAGATCGAGATTCCGGCGGATGGCGTGCATCAGATGGTTGCCGCCGATCGACAGTCCGTCGCCGTCGCCCGTGATGACCCACACCTGCAGGTCGGGCCGCACGGTCTTCAGGCCCGTGGCCACCGCCGGAGCCCGGCCGTGGATCGAGTGCATTCCGTAGGTGTTCATGTAGTACGGAAACCGGCTGGAGCAGCCGATGCCGCTGATGAACACGGTCTTCTCGCGCGGCACGCCGAGGGTCGGCAGGACCTTCTTCATCTGGGCGAGGATCGAGTAATCCCCGCAACCAGGGCACCAGCGAACGTCCTGGTCGCTGGCAAAGTCGGTCGGTTTCAAAACCGGAAGGGCAGTATCAATGCTCATGGCGCTTCGTTTTGGTTGCAAATTTATTTAGCCGCGGGGCTTGCCCCGCGGTCCCGCCGCAAGCGGCGGGGCTAAATGGTTGTCAGTTATGACTTCAACAGTGATTCGATCTTGTCGACGATTTCGCCGACGCTGAAGGGTTTGCCTTGGATTTTGTTGTGGCCCGCGGCGTCGATCAGGTACTCGGCTCGCAGAATGGTTCGTAACTGGCCCATGTTCAGCTCGGGGACCAGTATCTTCTTGAAGCTCTTGAGGATCTGCCCCAAGTTCTTCGGCAGCGGGTTCAGGTAGCGCAGATGGCAGTGCGAAACGCTCTTGCCGGCGTTTTGCATCTTGTGCACCGCGGTGGCGCAGGCGCCATAGGTTCCGCCCCAGCTCACCACCAGCAAGTCGCCCGACTCTTTGCCGTCGAGCTTCTGCAACGGAATATCGTCGGCCACCAAAGCGACCTTCTTCGCACGAGTGCGAACCATGTGCTCGTGGTTGAGCGGATCGTAGCTGACGTTGCCGGTGCCGTCCTGTTTCTCCAAACCGCCAATGCGGTGCATCAGACCCGGCGTTCCCGGCACAGCCCAGGGGCGCGCCAAGCGCTCGTTGCGGGCGTAGGGCAGGAACGCGTCGCCGTTGTTCGGCTCGGTCGGATGGGTGATTTCGATCTTCGGCAGTTCGCTCAGCTCGGGAATCCGCCAGGGTTCCGAGCCGTTCGCGATGTAGCCGTCGGTCAGCAAAATCACCGGCGTCATGAACCGCACGGCGATCCGCCAGGCCTCCTGCACCGCGAAGAAGCAGTCGGCCGGGCTGCTCGCCGCGAGGACCGGCATCGGGCATTCGCCGTTGCGGCCGTACATCGCTTGGAACAAGTCGGCCTGCTCGGTCTTCGTCGGTAGGCCGGTCGATGGCCCGCCGCGCTGCACGTTGATGACGAGCATCGGCAGCTCGGTCATCACGGCGAGTCCCATGGCTTCGGCCTTCAGCGCGATGCCGGGGCCGCTGGACGCGGTGACCGCCATCTCGCCGGCGAACGAGGCGCCGACGGTCGAAGTCACCGCCGCGATTTCATCCTCGGCCTGGAAGGTGAGGACGTCGAAGTTCTTGTGGTTCGACAGTTCGTGCAGGATGTCGCTCGCCGGCGTGATCGGATAGGCGCCGAGGAACAGCCGCTTGTTCGACTGCCGGGCCGCGGTCAGCAAGCCGTAGGCCAGGGCCGTGTTGCCCATGATGTTCCGGTACTTGCCAGGCGTGAGCTTCGCCGGGGCGACCTGATACTGCGTGTTGATCGCTTCGACCGTCTCGCCGTAGTGATACCCGGCCTTCAGAGCCCGCGTGTTCGCTTCGGCGATCTCGGGCTTCTTGCCGAACTTGGCGGTGATGAATCGCAGCGTCGGCTCCAGCGAGCGATCGTACAGCCAGAAGACCAGCCCCATCGCGAAGAAGTTCCGGCACAGGTCCGACTCCTTCTGCGACAGGCCAAGCCCCTCGACCGCCAAGCGGTTAAGCTTCGTCATTTCGACGGCGTGCATCTTGTACTTCGAGAGGCTGCCGTCTTCGATTGGATTGGTTTTGTAGCCGGCTTGCTCCAGGCCCTTCTTGTCGAAGGCGTCCTTGTTGATGAGCAGCACGCCGCCGGCGCGGAGGTCTTCAAGATTGGTCGTCAGCGCGGCGGGGTTCATCGCCACCAGGGCGTCCACCGTGTCGCCGGGGGTGTAAATGTCGTTGGATGAGAAATGAACCTGAAAACCGGAGACGCCGGCCTTCGTGCCGCGCGGGGCGCGAATCTCGGCCGGGAAGTCTGGGAACGTGGCGACGTCGTTGCCAGCCAGTGCCGACGTGTTCGTGAACTGCGTGCCGGCTAGCTGCATGCCGTCGCCCGAGTCGCCGCAGAAGCGGACGGTGGCGTCTTCCAGCTTGGCAATCGGCTTTGAGGTGGGGGAGGGATTCGGAGCGGTTATCGTGGCCATGGTTGCGGAAGATGTCCTTCTGAGAGTCGCTACAGCTCGGAGGACGAGCTAGCGGTGTTCCAGTAGCCCCGACCTAGCCAGGTCGGGGCAGTCTCAGTGAGCGTTCAGTGCTTTGGGAGGTGGGTTCCTATTTCCAAATTAATACGATCTTATCGGTCTACAGGCGGCAAGCTTGCTGAATTGGAAGGTGCTGATACCCGACGTTCGCCCGCCGGGCAATCCCACCTTTAGGCCCCTTCGCGGGCGGAATATGTCTTTCCGGGCTCCGGCGGCAGGGTGTAAATGGTTTGCGGAAAGTGATCCACCAGGTAATGGACAATTCCGCCGGCGGCCGCCACGCCTTGTGGAACGCCCTTTTCATCCACGATCGGCAAGTGGCGGAAGCCGCCCACCGACATCGCCGAAATCGCCGTTCCCACCGTGCTCTTCACGTTGAGCACCGCGGGCTTGGGCGTCATCACCTCGCGGATGTTTTGCTGCGGCGAGCCTTTGGCGGCCATCCATTTCAGGGCGTCGCGCTCGGTGAAAATGCCTTCGATTTGGCCTTCGGACTCGCCCGTGCCGCAGACCAGCACGCAGCTGCCTTTCTGCGCCTTCAAGAGCGCGACGACTTCGCCGACGGTCGATTCGACGGAAACCGCGAGCGGCTCGTCGGGGTACGCCTGTGTAACTGCGTCGGTGCTGAGGCTGAGGAAACTCACGGCCTGTGGAAGGCTGTAGGCTGGAACCGTAGGCTGACGGGGAGGCGCGTCACGCGCGCTTCGGAAAGCAAGCATTCAGCCCTGAGCAAACACGCCGCGTAAGAGGCACGCGACGCTGGCGGTCCCTAGCGTCTACGGTAAATCTAGCACCGAGACGCGGCGCGCCCAACCGCAAATTCCACCGATTTTGCCGATTGTACGGCCAGCAGCAGGCTGGAGACTGGAGGCGTGAGACTGGAGGAAAGCGGTCGCTGCGGTCTATTCCTCCGGCCTCCGGCCTCCAGCCTCCGGCCTCTTTTGCTCGGCGGCGTAGAAGCGCTCAAGTTGGATGCCGCCGCGCTGCTCTTCCTCGACGAGCTTCAGCCGGGATTCAAGTTGTTCCATTCGGCGCGCCAGCGTTGGCAGGAGGCGCTCTTCCGGGTCGGCCGGGTTGGGCCGCGGGGCTTCTGGATAGCCGAGTTGCCGGTGCAGGGCGCCGAACAACAGCAGCGGATCCTTCTTGCGGTTCGCCCAGGCAATGCGGCCTTCTTGCCGGCCGAACAGTGGTGGGAAACCCTGCTCGGCCGCCTCGGCCATCAGCGCGGCCGCCAGCGAGGCGTCGCCCTGCTCGGCGGCTTTCCGCTCGTGGTAGAACTCACTGCGGACGAAAATTAAATCCGCGAGATCGATGATGCCGATCTGCCGCCGCACTGTAAGAATCCAGTTCCGCCACGCCTCGTCATAGGCTGGGTCCCCGGCGATCGCTTCCAAGCCGTAGTCGTAGCCCATCCGATTGCGGCACAGCACTTCGAGCTGATAGAGGAACAGCCCCTGCCGCGTGGCGCCCTCGGCCCGGTATTTGGCCTCACGGCGGAGCACCTCCAGACCAATCCGCAGGTCGAACCGCTGCCGCTCGTTCTCAGCCTCGGCCATGACGAACGTCTGGAACGGCGTGAAGTAATGCCGCAGCCGCTCCATCGCCGTCGCAAAGGCGCCGAGGTGCCGTAGCTCGGACAGCATGAAGTCCACGGCCATCGGCAGCTTCGTGGTGACGAGGATTTCCTCGCGGACGCTCTCGAGGATTTCCTGCGCCGGGATGTTCAGCTTCAGCCGCTCGCCGAGGACCTCGAACAGGTGCATCTGCTCGACGTACTCCTCGCGCGGCAGCGGCGAGATGAATGACGACTCTCGATCACGATGCGAGCCGCGGGGTTCATCCCCGCGGCCTTGCGCAGCCGAGCTAGCATCATCGCCGCTCATCGCTTCACCGGCGTCTTGAGGTGATCCTCCAAAAACGCGATGGCCTTGTTGATCGCTCCGCGATCCATGGCGGCGGCCGTGTGGCCGAGATTCGGCACGACATACAGCTCGGACTCAACGCCAGCGTCACTGAGCGACTTCTGCATCCGCGTCGGGCTCAACAGCGGTACGAGCTGGTCGTCTTGGCCATGGAAGAAGAACATTGGTGGGTCGTCGGGCGTGATGAAGGCCGCCGGCGAAGCCAGGCGGTACTGCTCGGGGCACGTGGCTCGCGAGCCGCCGAGGAAGAACGACAGGCCGTCGATGTTCGGCGGCAAAAGCCGCAGGTCGCACGGCGAGCCGCCCGCCGCGACGCATTGCAGGCGCGTGCTTGGCGCTTTGGAAGGATCAGAAATCCCTTCCAGGCCGTCCTTCGCGTCCGTCGTGCCAAGGAGCGACACCAAATGCGCTCCGGCCGAATAGCCGTAGCCGCCGATCCGCTTGGGATCGATCTTCAGCTTCGTGGCATTGGCGCGCATCCAGCGGACGGCCTCTTTGCAGTCCTCGATCTGCGCGGGGAACTTATACTGCGGCGCCAGGCGATAGCTGATGGCCACCGCTGTCATGCCGTGCTTGGCCAACATTTCCGCCACGCCGGCGAGCTGCCCGCGGGTACCCATCCGCCAGGCCCCGCCGTGAACCACCAAGACGCCAGGAAACGGCCCGTCGCCCTCCGGTTCGTACACGTCGCACTTCAACGGACCGGACTCGCGCTGCACGTAGGTTTCGCCGTACGTGGCTTTGTACTCCTGCATGGCGGGCGCCGTCGAGTTGCCCGCCGTCGCGCCAAAGGCCGCCAGCATCGGCAGCACCAATATGCCAAGTCCCGTCACGTCAAAATCCTTTGAAGCATGGAGGAAGGATACCGTCCGTCTTATAATATCCCTGAAGCCGGGAAAAAACGGCAATGTCAATACTTCACTTAGCCCCGGTCACTGACAGGGGGCTAAATGGCGCCCACGGATCGTGCATTCTTGAGCCACCAATTCTCCAGCATCGAAGAAGCCGTTGAGGCGATCCGCCAGGGCCGCGTCGTCATCGTCGCCGACGACGAGGACCGCGAAAACGAGGGGGATTTCGTCTGCGCGGCCGAAAAGGTGACCTCCGAGACCGTCAACTTCATGATCACCCACGGTCGGGGGCAGCTCTGCATGCCCATCCTGCCGGAGGTGGGCGAGCGGCTGAAGCTCAACCCGATGGTCGAGTCGAACACGGCGCCGCTCGGCACCAACTACACCGTGCCTGTGGATCACCGCAGCAGCCGCACCGGAATCACCGCCGCCGAACGGGCCCAAACGATTCAGGCGATTTGCGATCCGGCGAGCAAGTCGAGCGACTTCACCCGACCCGGCCACCTCTTTCCCTTGGTGGCGAAAGAAGGCGGCGTCCTCCGCCGGGCCGGCCACACCGAGGCCGCCGTGGACCTGGCCCGCATGGCGGGGCTGATGCCCGCGGGGGTGCTGTGCGAGATACTCGACGAAACCGGCGACCGAGCGACGCGCGCGAAGTTGCAGGAACTCGGCAGTAAGTTCGGCTTGCCGACGATTTCCATCGAGATGCTGATCGCCCACCGCCGGCTGAGCGAGAAGCTGGTGTACCGCACCGCCGAGGCACACCTTCCGACCAAGTACGGCGACGGGCAGATCATCTCCTATGGCGTGAAGTATGAAACGCAGGAGCCAGTCGTTTACGTGCTGGGCGACCCGACGAGCGTCGCGGCGCCGCTGGTGCGGCTGCACTCTTCGTGCTTCACCGGCGACTTGCTGGAGTCGCTCCGCTGCGACTGCGGCGACCAACTCCACATGGCTCTGGAAATGATCGGCCGCGAGGGAACCGGCGTGCTGGTGTATCTGCCGCAGGAAGGCCGGGGCATCGGTCTGGTCGATAAGATTCGCGCCTACGCGCTGCAGGACCAGGGGCTCGACACCGTGGAAGCGAATTTGGCGCTCGGCTACATGGCCGATCCGCGCGACTACGGCGTGGGCATTCAACTGCTTAAGGATTTGGGCCTGCGCAAGGTGCGGCTGTTAACGAACAACCCGAAGAAAACCGACGCCTTCATTTACGGCGGATTTGACTTGCAGGTGGTCGATCAAGTCCCGATCGTCGGTCCGATCACGGAGCATAACGCCGCCTACCTGGCGACGAAACGCGAGAAGATGGGGCATAAGCTGCCGTAGCGGCTACGCGTACTGCATTCCCGCATAGATCAGTCGAGCGCACGCTTCATTCCCGCAGCGGGCCACGACCGGCGTGATCCGGCGCTGTTCGTCGATGGCGTGGCCACAGTGGGGACATGCCTCTGGCAGCGGGCTGCCGCGGCCGTCGAGGTTGTTTTCCGCGTACTCGAGCGCGATGCCTTCGACCACCAGTTTTCCGGCCATCGGATCGAAGCCTCGCTCGCGGAAGGTGAGCGTGCCGTCGCGATGGGTAACGAGCTCGCACTTCATTTCGTTCTTCACGATCAGCGCGGTCACGAAGCCCAGCGCGAAGCCGCCAATGTGGGCATACCAGGCGACGCCCGCGGCACTATCTCCCAGGTGGGCCTCAAGCCGCGCGTTCAGCAGTTGTAGCGCGAACCAGCCGAGGCAGAAGATCATGGCCGGCACGTTGAAGAAGATCGGCTTGAACCCCAGAAAGAAGACACAGCGGATTTTGGTGTTCGTCCCATACAGCGCCGTGTAGGCGCCCATCAGCCCCGCGATGGCGCCGCTGGCGCCGATGAGCGGCGTGCTCGCGCCCCAGTGCATGTAGGCATGGGCCAGGCCGCCGGCGACGCCCCAGAAAACATAGAAGCCCAACAAGTACATGGCGCCGAAGCCCACCTCCAGTGAACACGCAAACGCCCATAGGCAAATCATGTTGCCCAAGATGTGCGAGACGCCGCCATGCAGAAACATGTGCGTCACGACGCCCACATAGCGATGTTGAACCAGATCGGCCGGCACGAGGCCCCACTGAGTGATGAAGTCCACCGTGGGGCGAATGTTTTTCGGATTGTGAACGAACAGCCGGACCTGGTACGAGAACACCAGCAGGTTCAGCGAGACCAACAGCGCGCTGAGCACCGGAAAGGTGCGGCGTTCGACGTTGTCGCCGACGGGAATGAACATGGCGCTGCCCGAAATGAGCGGAGTAAGAAATCGCTACAGGGCGCAACTCGAAGGGCCATTGCAACTTTAGCTTCTAAAGGGCGCCTGGAACGTTTCAGAAATGAGGCTCGCGGGAAGGTTGACATATTGATGCCCATAGTGTATGCTTTTATGCCATGAGCATGGCTTTCCGTATCGACGAACAGCTCTTGCGCGACGTGAAGGCTGTGGCGACGGAGAGCGGGCGGACCGTCACCACTGTAATCGAAGACCTGCTCCGCGAAAGCCTTGCACGCCGACGACAGGCCAAGAAGCTCGTCACTCTTCCAAACTTTGGCGGCGGCGGTTTAATGGCTGGCGTCGATATCAATGATTCCGCGGCGTTGCTCCACATTATGGAAGAAGGTGAGCGAGATGCATGAATCCAAGACAGCGAGAACGACATTGCGGCTGGATGAGCATCTGATGCGCGAAGTCAAGGCCTCAGCGGTTCAATCGGGCCGGACCCTGACTGATTGGATTGAAGATGCGCTGCGCGAAGTTTTACTTCGGAGACGGCAATCGGGGAAAGGCGAGAGATTCGAACTGCCTGTCTTTAACATGGGGCCGCCGCTGCCCGGCGTCGACCTCAATAATTCGGCGGCGCTGCTCGACTTAATGGAAGAGGGCGATGGACCTGTTTGACGTCAATATACTCGTCCACTCGTCGAACGGGGAATCGCCAGACCATCAACGCTGCTTCGAATGGCTTGAGACGACGACGAATGGCGCCGCTAACTTCGGCGTGGTGGATCTAGTGCTCAGCGGATTCGTCCGCATTGCTACGAATCGCAAAGTTTTTCCACGGCCATTGTCTACCGAAGAAGCCCTCGCGGTTGTCGATGGCATTCGAAGCCGTCCGAACTGTGTCGTCATCCAACCGGGGTCCAGACATTGGAGAGTATTCATAGATCTTTGCAAAACTGTCGGAGCACGCGCCAATTTAGTTCCTGACGCGTATCTCGCGGCGCTAGCTATCGAGTCCGGATGCGAGTGGGTCAGCACCGATCGGGACTACGCCCGCTTTCCGGGATTGCGGTGGCGGCATCCGCTCGACGAATGAGCGCGGCCGTGTCGGCGGGTCGTTGACCCGCAGCTGGCGGCGGATCAGCTCGCGGCTGTTTGGGGCATTGCTGACTGGACAGCGGCGAGATGTTCCGCGAGGAACTTTTTCAAATCGCCGAGCTGCAAATCCTCCGGCGTGATGAAGCGCAGCTTCACGGCGTCGTAGCCGTCACTCGCGGATTGGATCAGCCGCTTCACGCCGAGGCTAGAGATGCGGCCGGTCGCGAAGGCGCCGCTGGGGCCGTGCAGCGAAAGATCGACGCCGCAGGTACGCTTTGTTTGGACCGTGGCCCACGGGACGCGCTGGCCGCGGATCATGAGGTGGACGACTTGCTGGTTGTTCCAGAGGAATTGAGTGGGCGAGCTGTTTGAGGCGTCTTCCCGAGGGGCAGTGGCCCCCCGGCTGGGTTTGTTGGCAGCGGCTTCCAGCAGTTCGAGGAGCTCTTCGAGCGTTTCTTGCGGCCACTCGACCTTCTTCCCAGGCGCGAAGCCCTTGCGGCTGAGGTGCCATTTGCGGCCCAGGACTTTCCAGGGCATCACGTCTTCAGGGTTTTGCTCGACGCGCTGCGTGAAGCGATTGAAGCCTTTCACCGCTTTTTCGAGAAACGACCAGAACGCCGGCGTGTTGATCTCTTCCCAACTGTGGGCAGCGATTTGCACCTCTTGGAAGGGGCCGCGGAGGTTCTTACACTTCACGCGCGAGCCGCTGCCGTACGCCTCGATTTCCGGCAGATCGTTCAGCGGCTTGAGGGCGAGGTCCACCGCAAGCTGGTCGCG
>JAICUM010000775.1 GCA_025935855.1 Pirellulales bacterium
AGCGAAGGCCGGCAAGCATGTCTTCGTCGAGAAGCCGATGACGCTGAACCGCAAGACCGCCGAAAAGGCGGTGGAAGCGTGCAAGGCGGCGGGCGTGACACTCGGCGTGGGATTCAATCGCCGCCATGCGCCATCGTTCATCGAGATGACCAACCGGATCCGCGCGGGGCAGATCGGCAAGGTGCTGCACATCGAGGCCGCCCACTCCGGACCCACCGGCTATGGGCTCAAGCCCGACGGCTGGCGCTCGAGCCGCATCGAAGCCCCCGGCGGCGGCATGACAGCGCGTGGCGTCCATGCGCTCGACGCGATGATCCAGGTCGCGGGCCTCGTCACCAGCGTCTATGCGTTCAGCGACAACCGCAACCTGCCCGCCGGCGTGGACATGGACGACACCACCACGATGATGCTCAAGTTCTCCAGCGGCGCAACCGGCTACCTGAGCGCGCTTTTCACCACCGGCGAGCTTTACCGCGTCCACGTCTTCGGCACCAAGGGCTGGCTGGAGATCCGCGGCGACACCGACCTCACGTTCCGCGGCATCGAGGGCGGCCCCGAAAAGGTCTTGTTGCAGGCGGCCGACAAGGAGAAGGCGGAGCTCGAGGCCTTTGCCGATGCCGTCGCGGCGAGGAAGCCGTTCGCAATCCCGCCCGAGGAAGCGATCAACAACGCCGCTGTTCTGGAGGCAATCGTGGCTTCGGCGAAGAAGGGGAAGCCGGTCAAGATAGCGTGATCGCGACTGTTCTGCGTGAGGCAATAGCGAGCCAACGCCATTCGGACTAGTCCGTTCGGACTAGTCTGTCTTCGATCGGAGACAATCCAGCCACGGGTCCCGGTTGTAATCTTGGCCGCTGTCTCAAATAGACGTCGCCAGAGGCTCGGTAAATTTTCCCGAAAAACAAACGATAAACCACGGCCTGAGGTGTCGCGCAGTCGAGTTTTCGTGACATGCGGTGTCGTGTTACGACGACGCCCCGATTTCGGTCTCCCCTCTGGTAGGTACCGGTAAATCTAACGCGCTCTGTCTCCAGATGGAGACGATTTTGCGATCTTCATTGCTGGTCTGGACCACGCTTTCATGGGCAGCACCCATCTGGCACGCCTCGTGCATTGCCGCGTCGAGGCGGGCGCGACATCCTAGAACGCCCAAAACAGTAGCCCGCTGAAGGATTGATTTTCCGAGGTTCAAATTCCCGGCAAAGCCGGGGATCTGGCGAACCAGCGGGCGAAGGTCGCGCGTGAATTGCCGGGGGATCCTGTCGTAGGCGGAAAGCAACTCGAGGTGCCTCGAGTCGCTGTGTCAGGCGCTCATTTATTTTCGGCGCCGCGCCCCCCGTTTCATTTGCTCGCCAATCCGCAGGTGTTCGGATTCGCGTTTGTTCGGCTGTTGGCCGCGCCCCTTTTTATCGGCGCCGCCAAGGAGCGGCCGGAGACGCACGGGCAACATGAACAGGCATTGCAGTCGATGAACGAAGTTAAGAACGAAGACTGGGTGGGCAAGTCAGGGTGGATGAGACCCCACGCACCGGCAGGGCGTGGTCCGACTGGACCATGTCGTTCACCCGTGCGTGGCCGGAAGCCGGCGGGCGTCCGGTTTCCCCAGGCAGACGACCTCAAGTTAACCGCCTTGTCACATTGGGCCGATTGGGCCGACAGGCTTCGCGGCCGACGCGGGGTTTCTGATCGTCTCGACAGCCCCATGGCGCCCCAACAAACCCCGAAATCGGCTTTCCTGCGCGGTCCCACGAGCGGGTTCACCCTGCTCGAGCTGCTGGTCGTCATGGTGATTCTC
>JAICUM010000327.1 GCA_025935855.1 Pirellulales bacterium
CGCCCGCAAATCGAATCGTTTAGCCGCGACCCGCGAGGGGAGCGCTCCCCGAGCGGGTCGCGGCTAAACTATTCAATAGATAAATTCTGATCCGCGCAATTCCGCCGAATCCGCGTTCATCCGCGTGCCATTCTCACCCCGCGGTCTTCGCCGGGTCCTCGGGCTTCGGCGCCTGCGAAATCGGCTTGGGCGGCGGCAACACCGGCGGACCCACCTCCTTCGGCGTCGAGCTCGTCGGCGCCTGCGCCGACGCCTGCATCACCGCGCCGTCCGTGTGCTGCGCGGGTTTATTTCCCTCGTGGCTCGGCGCGCCGGCGAACACGGCCCGCTCGCCAACCGCCGCGACGCCCTTGGGCCGCTTGCTATCCTCTTCGCCCTTGATCTTCGCGCCGGCAAACTTTGATCCCTCGTAAATCGTCCCGCGTTTAAACGGCCCCGCGCCAAACAGCCAAATGTTGTTCGACTCGCTCTCCGACAGCGCGATGCCCGACTGCCACACCGGCTGCCCCGTGTCGCGCCGATATGCGAATACCGCCAGTTTCGCCACGCCGCGCTGATCGTCCCGCTTGGCGAACGGAATCTCCGGCAACGAGGCCGGCAGGCTGATCGGCGCCAGTCCCACCTGCGGCACCTGGACGGCGGGAATGCCGAACAACAGGCCGTGATTGTCGGTGCCCATCGCCCCCACGCGCGGCTCGACAATATAAATGGCGTCCTCCCGCTTCTCTTTCAGAACGCACCCGCACGCCAACAGTTGCTGCCGCAGACTGCTGATGAGATACGACTTGTCCACCGCCTCGGCCAGCAGCCGTTCTTCAAGAAACACCGGCTGCCCTTCGAGCACGCGGAAATCGATCTGCTGCACCGAGCGATCGATCGCGTCGGAGATCAGCAGCTGCTCCGTGGCGGTGCGAATCGTGTTGCTCGTGCGCGTCGTCCCGCAACCTACGGCAGCAACCGCGCACGCCCCCGCGACGCACAAGTGAACGCACAATTTACCGCGGATCGATCCCAACATCCGCCAACAACTCGCCGGGGCCAAAGTGTATCCGTCTCGCTGTAGCGAGACGCTTCCAAGTGTGGGCGTCTCTCTCCGAGAGACGCACCCTCTCGCGGAGCGAGAGGGCACAAGTGCGCCCTCATCGCCCCTCGATTTGGGGGCGGCGATTATAGCGGCCAGGCGTTCTCAACCAACCCCAGCCACGTAGGGTGGGTGCTTGCACCCACCATCGGCCGCAAGTTTAGAACAGCGAACGCCGCAAAGAAGCCGCGAACCGCCACAAGACTGAATGCAATCGTATGCTCGGCCGCAAAGGTGGGTGCAAGCACGTCACCCGACCATAGATCGCTCGGTGTAAGCATCCACCCGACCCGAGATCAACCAAACGTCACCGTCACCGCTCCGCTCAGCGGCCGCTTGCACCCGGTCGTCTCCGGAATCGTCAGCGGCAACCCGCGCTGGTGCCGCACCGCCAGCCACGCGAAGCATTCCGCCTCGAGCGTGTCTGGATTCAATCCATATTCGCTGATGTTGCGAATCTCCCCCAGCCGCTCGCCCAGCATTCGCATGATCACCGGATGATGCACGCCGCCGCCGGTGATCCACGTCTTCTTCGGCATCGCCGGCAACTTCTTCACCGCGCGATACACCGCTTCGGCCGTCACCGCGCACAGCGTCGCCGCGCCGTCTTCCACGCTCAGCGCCGAAACATCCACGTGGTCGAAGTCATACCGATCCGCCGACTTCGGCAGCGGCAATCCAAAGAACGGCGACTCGAGCGCCGCTTCCACCGTGTCCCAGTCCACCTTCCCCGCTTGCGCTAAATGCCCATCGCGATCGTGCGGCAGATTCGCCATCGTCTGCGCCCACTCGTCGATGAGCCCGCAGCCCGGCCCCGTGTCGCCGGCGATGATCTCGTGGTTTTGGCCCAGCCACGTCACATTCGCCACGCCGCCGATGTTCAGCACCACCGTCGGCCGCGGCTCTTTGCTGAACAGCGCCCGGTGAAACATCGCCACCAGCGGCGCCCCTTGTCCGCCGCCAGCCACGTCGCACCGCCGGAAGTCGTTCACCACCGGCAGCCCCAGGTCGCGCGACAGAATCCACGGATTGCCGATCTGCCAGCAAATCCCTTCGTTGGCCGCGTGCCGTACCGTGTGCCCGTGAAATCCGACCAGTTCCACCTTTTTGGCGACCTTGGGATTGTCCTCGAGCAATTGCCGGACCGCTTGCACGTGGTGCTCCGAAAGCAGCTTCTCCACCCGCAACAGTTCCATGAGCGGTATGTCGTGCTGCGCCGCGTCCAGCAGCCGCGTCCGCAGGTCTTCGTCGTAAGGCAGCGTCAGCCCGCCGAGGAAGCCGATCTTGTCCTCCCCGTCGGTGTCCAACAACGCGGCGTCCACCCCATCCCCGGAGGTACCGCTCATGAGTCCCACGACGATCGTCGCCATGACGTTTCGCCCTTCTAGAAAAGCGTTCGCAGCCGGCCCGCGGGCGCCCGTGCCGTCGGCCTGGCAGGTCAGTTTAGCACTAGCTTACCGCTTGTCCGGCCAGCCGGAAGCAAAGCCTACGCAAAATCCTCTCGCAATTGCGCAGATTTTCCTCAAAACCCTGGCTAGAATGGCGGAAAGCGGCCACGCCCCCATTTTCCGATTTCATTCTTCACCTCCGCCACGCCGCTCCGCCGCCAAGCACGCCGCCCGCCGCTTTCTGCGCATTTGCACGAACGCACTGTCATGGATTCCCGCACCCAACCCCGCCAGGTCGCCGTCCTCGTCGAAACCGACGATAGCTGGGGCTGCAGCGTCATCCGCGGCATCGCCGATTACTCCCAGAACCACGGCCACTGGAACCTCCTGATCGACCCGCAGGACCACGACCAGCGCTCCTCCTTGCCCGACCTCTGGTCCGGCGACGGGGTGATCGTCCGCTTCAGCAATCGCCTGCAGGTCGATCAGGTCCGCGGCCGCCGCGTGCCCACCGTGAACGTCGACAACCTGTTCGAAGGCCTGCCGGGCGTCTGCAACGTCGTGACCGACGACGAGCACCGCGCCCAGCTCGCCTTCAACCATCTGCGCGATCGCGGCTTCGAGAAGTTCGCCTACTTCGCGCCGCCCAATCCGCGCTACTCGCCGAAGCGCGGCGAAACGTTCATCAACATCGTCCGCGCCGCCGGCCTGGAATGCCACGAGTACAAGCCCGGCTACCGCATCGGCCGCAAGATCGGCTGGGCCGAGCAGCAGCGCCGCGTCAGCCGCTGGCTGTCGCTCTTGCCGCGGCCAATCGCCGTCTTCACTGTGGACGCCCAGCGCGGCCGGCAGCTCGCCGAGATTTGCCACATGAGCGGCGTGCGGGTCCCCGATCAGGTCGCCATCCTCGCCGGCGACACCGACGACTTGATGTGCGAAGTCTGCACGCCGCCCCTCTCGAGCATCGCGCTCGCCGGCCGCCGCATCGGCTACGAAGCCGCCGCGTCGCTCGACCGCATGATGCAGGGCGAAGCGCCGCCCAAGCAAACCGTCCGCATTCCGCCGCACGGCGTCATCAGCCGCCAATCGACCGACATCCTGGCCATCGACGACGACACGGTGGTCCGCGCGTTGCGGTTCATCCAGCAGCGCGCCTTCCAGGACATCGTCGTCAAAGACATCCTGCACGAGGTCCCCGTCTCGCGCCGCAGCCTGGAAATCCAGTTCCGCCGCTACCTCGGCCGCTCACCCGCCGAGGAAATCCGCCGCGTGCGCCTCGAAAAAGGCCGCGAGCTCCTGGCCCGCACCGACATGTCCATCGGCGAGATCGCCAGCGCGTGCGGCTTCGCCAACGGCACACGCTTTGGCGTCGCCTTCCGCAAGCGATTCGGCAAGACCCCGCTCGCCTACCGCAAGCAGTTGACCAGGAGCTAAAACCGCTTTCACGACCTCATCGGGTGCCATGCCCACGTCTTCGTGGGCATGCGAACAAGCGAATTTCTCATCACGTCGCCGCTGGCATTCTGCTCATTCCGCATTCCGCAATCCGAATTCGGCATTCCACTCCCACTGCGCCAAATAGATAAACTTTTGCGCACCGTTTGTTTCGTTTCTTTCATCGTCTTCATTAAGATAAACGGTGGAAATGAGGGTTTCGGATCGCGGAACTTTGCGGCTACGGGCAATAGCCGCGAAACAGTCCAAGCACAACAACGGCACGGGTCCGCCGCTTTAGCGCGCTTTTCCACTCTCATTAAGGCCCCGCTCAGGCACCCCCCCCATCGCACAACGTTTGCTTCTTCGGAGGAAATCACAAATGAAGGCTCGCATTGCACTGGCCATTGCCTTGGCATTGACGCTCAAGGCAACGGTCTCGGCTGACACGACCATCGTGTCCGACAACTTCGACGGCTACGCCGACACCAACGCATTTTTGCAAACATGGGCGCCTGTTGGCGGTAACGGCGCCTTCGCAATCGACCCAAGCGACACCGCTAATTATCAGGCCGCGATTTTAACGAGCGATCCACTAAGCAATCCCGCGAATTTTCCAGGAGTTCAAGGCCAAGCAGTCGACCACATCGGCTCCGCTGCAAGCCCAACCGCAACGACCCCAGGGGAAGACAATCAGTATGGCGGCCCAATCAATCAATCATTGGGTCAGAATCCTCTGTTCCAAATCGCCCCCAGCGCAACCCAAAGCATTTTCCTCAGCGTCGACTTTTATGATGGAGCGTCTGCAAACGAACGGATGACGATTGGACTGCGCAATATTACCGGAAGTGCTGATGGGACCGACGCCGACCCGTATCCCGATGCCGCGACGGCGAACATTATCGAAATGGGGCTATACAACTCGAACTCCGCAAATCCGTTTACGCCGGGCCTCACCGTGACGCCGAGCACCGCTACCGCCACAACGCCAGGCTTTTATGCCGGCCGAGGATTTGCCGCCCGCGTTCAGAGCTTCGGAACAAAAGGCTCCGACTCGCAGGGAACGCTGCAAGTGCAACCCGATTGGCAATTCTTCCGTACCGACGGCGAAAGCGGCAGCAACCAGGGATTCGACGTCGGATTGGAGCGTACCACCGACACCGACGAAGTCATCACCGAGGGCGACGTCGGCAAAGGCTGGCATCGTTATACCGCGACCATCACTCCTACAACTGTTACCTTTACGATCGACTTATTCCGAGACGGGCTGCGGAACACCTCCAAGGATCCCGTCACCCCTGGTGGCGACGATCGTCCGGGCACGCCGGGCGTTGACGCCACCATGACGTTTCCCATTGCACCTACGGCGGCCGGTTTCAACGCCCTGCGCCTTGGCGGGCCATCCGGTTTGTCATCTGCTGGCCCCGGCGCCACGGGTTTCGACAACGTCGTGTTGAAGCTCATTGACGTCGTCACGCCGCCGGCCAACAACGCGGACTTCAACAACGACGGCAAGGTCGATGGCGCCGACTTTCTGGTGTGGCAGAAGGGCCAAGGCTTAACCGGACAGACTGATAAGTCGCACGGCGACGCCAACGGCGACGGCAGCGTCAACGCCGGCGACCTCTCCGTCTGGCAGAGCAAGTTCGGTGGCCCGCCGACCGCCGCCGCGACGGTGACGGGCGTCCCCG
>JAICUM010000284.1 GCA_025935855.1 Pirellulales bacterium
GGCGGCGAGCTCGTTGACCAACGGCGTGGCTTGCGCTTGCGGGCCTGCAAGTTCGATTTCGCCGAAGAACAATCCGCCGGCAGGGGAGGCGAGCTCGCCGCGATGGCTGCGAAGGGCGGCCGGGTCGAGCGACTCGTCGCCGAGCCTGGCGGAAGCGATTTCGTTCCAATCGAGCGACTGAGCGACCGTGAACCCGTCGCCGTCGCGGCGCAACCAAAGCGTTCTGTCGTTGGTGCGCGAGTCGATCACGCCGGTAAATTCGCGGCCGTCGGCGGTGATCGCGGTCACGGCGGCGTCGGATTCGGCGGCATGCGTTGCCACTTGAAGTTGTCCCAAAAGGGACAGGCCGAGGACGGCGATGAAGCAGGCGAAGCGTTGCATGAGAAGGCGGCTGACGAAGACAAGTCATCGGCGGCGTTGATACCGCCGGATACTTTCATGGTGATTGCGCGAGCCGCACTTCGCCAGGAGAATCTCGCTCGACGATGCTGACGGCGGGGTGAGAGCGACGTGAAGGCCAGATATGCCGGCGGCGCCGGTTTTTCAGGCCTTTCCGCATCGGGGCGGGGCCGATAAAATCACGGGTCTAGCTCCACGCACCCGTAGCTCAATTGGATAGAGCGTCGGACTACGAATCCGAAGGTTGCAGGTTCGACTCCTGCCGGGTGTACTCTTGTAGCGTGCAACTGCGTTTTGTTCTGGGCGTTGATCCAGGGCAAGCCGTGTCGCCTGACGAGCCGGAATCGTCAATCAACTGCTGACAGTCGGAGCGGGAACGGCACATAAGCGTCTCGCATTTAGCTATTGCCGTCGCGGGCTACCACGCCGCTCGCTTTGCCGGGAGGCGCAGGTTCGAGGCTAACTCACCGTTTCGCGCGACGACTTGATGGCCGGCCTAGTGAGCTCGCCGCCGTCCCTGGGGACCATCCAGACAGTTGTGAAAACACGTGGTACTGCCCGAATTCGGCGGTTGAACGAGCCGGCGGGCCAATGTTGACGGCATAGTCCTCCACCTCACCGTCAGCAGCGCCGCAAACGTCCAGTCCGCCTGCTGTACTAATCCGAAAGAGGCAAAGGTCAGTCCCGCGACCGCAGAGCTGGGAACTGAAAATGGTCAGAGTGTTGTCGCGGTCAGTCCACTTTAGCTGTGACCTTTCAAGAAAACGGCCAACTCATGTGCTTCAGGATGAACACATCGTGTTTCGGATGGCAATTAATTCCTTCATGATGGAATCCAAGGGCGCCTCGCGATTGATGCCGGCGAATGCATCGTGCAGTTGCCGGTAAACCGCATAGAGTCGCTTGTAGACTCGCGTGCTTTCTTGTGATGGCTCAAAGCACGACGGCTTCACGCCCGTCATGCGAGATTGCGCCTGTTGAGCCGACTTATGGGCGCCGCCACAGACCGCGCCGAAGATTGCCGCTCCAAGGGCGGTCGACTCGGCGGATCGGCTGGCTTTGAACGGACGACGGCAGACGTCGGCATAGATTTGCATCACGAACGGGTTCTTCTCCGCGATGCCGCCGCACGTGATCACCTGATCGATCTTTACGCCGTGGCGCTCCAAATGGTCCATGATCGTCAGGGCGCCAAAGGCGCTTGATTCAATCAACGCCCGGTAGATGTCGGCGGCCGTGGTATGCAACGTTTGCCCAATGAGCGCCCCAGTAAGCAAAGGATCGGAGAGAATCGAACGATTGCCGTTGTTCCAATCAAGGGCGATAAGACCGGATTGGCCGGGCCGGAGTCGCTGGGCTTGGGCGGTTAGTTGCGCATGAACATCGGCGCCGTGGGCGAACTGGGGAGGAGCTAGGTTCTTCACAAACCAATTGAAGATGTCGCCCACGGCAGGCTGCCCGGCCTCCAATCCGTACATGCCGGGCAGGATGGATTCAGGGACGACGCCGCACAGCCCTGGGATGCTGGGAAGCGGATCGTCGAGGGGCGCCACCATGCAATCGCAGGAACTGGTGCCGAGAATCTTCACCAGCGTGCCGGGAGCGACGCCGGACCCCACGGCGCCCATGTGGGCGTCGAGGGCGCCGGCGGCCACCGGGATGCCTGCCGGCAAGCCGGCGCGCTGCGCGGCGTCGGTCGATAGTCGGCCGGCCATTTGATTCGACGGGACGGCCCGGGTCTTAAAGCGAAATCGAGAGAGACCTGGCTCAATTGCGTCGAGGAATTCAGCGCTTGGCAGTCCGCCCCACGCCTCGCTATACATGGCCTTGTGGCCGGCGGCGCAAATGCCGCGGGTCATCGTCGCGGGATCTTGGTTGCCGGTGATGAAGGCGGGAACAAAATCGGCAAGCTCAATCCAGGACGCCGTTGCTGCGGCCACGCGGGGAGAGGTGCGCAGGCAGTGCAGGATCTTCGACCAGTACCATTCGGAGGAATAGGCGCCGCCGCATTGGGACAAATAGGGTTGGCCTGATTGGCGCGCCGCGTCGGTGATCTCCTGGGCTTCGGCATGGGAGGAGTGGTCTTTCCACAGCCAGGCTTGGGCCGCCAGGTCGTCTTTGAATTCATCTCGAAACGCGAGCGGCGTCCCGTGCTGATCGACCGGCAGCGGCGTGGAGCCCGTTGCGTCCACGCCGATTCCGATCACCCGGTCCGGAGTAAACTCGGCGCAGCGGCTCGCTTGGCTGACGGCGGAGGAGACGGCCGCGAAGAATCCGTCCACATAGTCGCGCGGACTCTGCCGGGCGACGGTGGGATCCTTCGAATCGCAGAGAACGCCGGCGTCGCCATGCTGGTAGTTGTACGACGCCGAGGCGACGGGCTCCCCGGAATCAATATCCACGATAAGGGCACGAACGGCGTTTGTCCCGTAATCGACTCCGAGTGAAAAGCGAGGCGACATCATTTGAGCTTCACAAAATCGAGACCGAACATTCGCCTTGGCACGGCGGCTGGGTTCGTGCCGGTGAGCGTCACCGTCAAGCGATTAACGCCTTGGTGCAGCTCAGCCTCGCCAAGATTCACCAGTTCCAGTTTCAGGTCTGGGCTGAAGCCGTCAACCGTGGTGGGCGGGCCGTCGTTCACGCTGATTTGGACGATGCCGTAATCGCGGGCCTTCGTGAGATTGGCGAGCACCTGGCGCCGGCCTGTCTTTTCCACTGGGAATTCAACTGTGATGCGGTCGCCTGGTTTGGCGTCCATCCACCACAGTTGGGCTTCGCCGCTCCAGCCGAAGTCCGCATTTTGCACCTGTGCCGCTCCGCCGGTGCGCTCGACGATCTTCATGTTTTCGCCTTCGATGGCGCCGTCCGCGTGAAAGATCGGCACGAGATCGGTACGCCCTTTCGCGACGGTTGCTTTGGCGGCTTCCGGGTCGAATTTGACATTCGCGGCGGCGCCGGGCCGCGCGTACCAGAATGTGGCCGGCGCGTAGTTGATCTTGGTATCTGCCCAGTGCCACAGCTCCATGTCGAACTTCAGCGACTTGGTGAATGGAATCGCGTCCAGCGCCCGGTAGCGGCTGTTGACGGTGAATCCGCCCGCCAGGTTTCCGCCCCCCTCAGGCTGAGCGTGGAATGGCGAGTTGAAAAACTCCGGCCGGCACCACGCATAGCCGTAATAGTCCTCGGTGCCGGTGCCGAAATGCGAAGGGAACTTTTCGTCATCGACGAAAACTTTTTCGTCGCCTTCGCCCCACCAGGCGGCGGCGCCGTTGCACACGGTGAGCGTGTCGCCGACGTACACGCCCTGGCCTTCGACCGTCACATAGTTCACGTCGAAGGCGTTCTGGCCGGACATTTCTTTTTTGCCGTGCGTGTCGGCCTTGGCCAGCTCGTGCCAGGTGCTGTGGAAGTGCATCGAGCGGTCGTCCCACGTCCACGGGCCGTGCGCGGCCTTGGCCTGCACGACCCGCACCGGCTGGCTTCCCACGTTGTGCCAGGTGATCGTCGCCTGTTTTTGGAATGGCATGACCCAAGCGCAGCTCATGTGGCCGTGGTCATCGACCGCGGTGCACCACGTGCGATAGGGCCGCACTTTGTAGCCGATGCCGAAGAAATCGCCGGCCGGGCACCAGACGGCGGGCTCTCCATCGAACGAGATTTCCAGCACGGTGGATCGGAGGGCTTGCTCGACATCTTTGGCGTCGAGGCTGACCTCCAGCGAGCGGAGCGCGGCGGGACCTTTGATGGAGACTGGCTTTGAGGATTCACCGGGAGCGAGCTCCGCGTCCAGGCTCGCCGACTTCCAGGAAGGATCCGACGGTCGCTCGGCGGCGGCCAGCTCGCGGTTCACTTTTTCCACGACGAGCTTGGCGGCCGCGAGCTTTTCCATCGAGAAAGATTCAACCGGCACGCCGGCTTCGCAGGTCCGATAATTGATTTGATAGTAGAGGGCTTCGCCTTCGTGAGCGCCGCGATCAACAGGGACGTCCGTCGAATAGGTGATCTTGCAGTGCTCCGCGTAGGGGATCGGGAGGTACAGATTGTGCCCGCGCTGGGCGTACGGCGTCTTGGGCGAGACGCCCTCGGACAACGGCGGGCCGGCTAACACGCCTTGGTCGAATACCTTCGAGGCCTGCCCTTCGACCGCAGGCTTTTCGGCGCCGTCGATGTAAATGCGCAGCGTACCGTCGCTGAAGGGGCCGCCGTGCGGACCGTGCCAGGTGGCCCACATGCGGACGATGGCGCCGGGGCCATCGGCGTCGTGCATCACGTACTCCTTGCGGCCGTCTTTTTCTTCAATGCGGATGAACTGGCTGCGGTCCCAGTTGGCGAACCAGGAGCCCTTCTGCTCCGGCGACACCGCGTCGCGATCGTAGCTGCTCGACTGCCGGCACGTGTACGCTGGATCGGGGAACCGGGCCAGGTGATCGCGATCGACCATTTCCTCCAGCAGCGAAGTGATCGAGATTGGCGGCGCGGCATGTGTCGCGGCGGCGAGCGCGATCCATCCAGTCAGGGCGAATACGGCAGCAGTCAGGTTGGATTTCATGGTTGGCTTCCTTGAGCGCGGGCGGCGATGTTGCGGCAAGGCTGGGTAAACGAGCGAGGCGCGTCAGACACGATTCAGCTCATGATGTTGGGTTGCGTGCCGTTCTACCGATTCCACCCACGCGGACTGATTCTTTCGCGTGCCGCAAAGATGAACTTGGAGGCCGAGCGCCTGGGCCATGGCCGCTCGCGCCGAGAGCGCGCGGTCCGCGGCTTCGGCGTCGGCCGCGTACACCACTTGGATGTGGTTCGCCTTGTGCCGGGCCATCATCTGATCGCGGCTCACCCCGTACAGGACGCCGTGCATGATGGGCCATTGGGAAGTGGTGGCCTGCCAGCGGCGCTCCGTCTCCTCGCGCGGCAGCTCAACCGCCTCGCCGCGGCCAATGTCCATTTGAAGGGCGCCGTCCTGGACGTAGATGCGGGACCAGATGATTTCCCCCGGGCGCGCGACGCCGCGCAGCGTCGAGCCGCCGAGCGGAAAGTACATCGGCGGCTGGCGGAACCCTTCGCAGCCCTTCCAAGCGCCCACGTGATGCTCGGCCGGCGCGGCGCCGGAGATTTCAAAGACCCAAATGAACCGCTCGTCGCCGCCGCTGCGGTCGGCATCGCCCCAGCGCAAATCGTGCAGCGTCGTTTCCGCGGGCTGCTTGAGTTGCCGGTGGACGCGCTGGATGAGCAGCGCATCGAGAGCGGCGCACTCGTCCACTTCGTTGAAGTGCGGCAGCGCGGCGCCGGCAAAGAGCTCCCGCTTGCCGTCCCGGCTGCGCACCGGCGGCCGCGAAGTGCTGTTAAGCATGCCCTCAACCAGGTCGCTGGCCGGCAGCAGGTCCTTCAGCCCTTGCTGGTACTGGATGCCGATGGAATCGCAGCCGAAGTCGTCGGCCAGGCGCACCGCGGCGATGTACATCTGGCACTGCAAGCGTATCTGGCGGTCGGTGAGGTCGGTTTCCTCGTGCGGGCCGGTGTGGAATCGCATGCCGCGCTGTTCGAGCCAGGCCCGCACGGCGTCGGCCTCGTCGGGCGAGGTTTGCATGGTTTCGTAGTAGAGGGCAGACTGGCTGAGCCGTTCTTTGAACACGCCCGTTTTGTTGAGCAGATGATCGGGGATGATGGCGTTGAACATGCCCATGCACCCCTCGTCGAAGACGCCGATGATGGCCTTGTCTCGCTGAAGCTGCTCTGCCAACTCGGCGCCGAGGGATTGCATTTCGCGCGGTGGGCGGGCAGCATCGAAAGGCTGCACATGCCTTTGGTCGTGCGTGCAGGCGCCGGTACGCAGCCACGCATTCAGCCGCTCGGTGAAATAGGCGTCGGTGAAGTCCTCGCTCCACAGCGTGGAGTACGGGACGCCAGCCTTGGTGAGCGAGCCGTTCAGGTTCAGCATTCCCACCAGCCCCGGCCACTGACCCGACCAGTTCGCCACGGTGAGGATCGGCCCGCGATGGGTCGTGAGCCCGGCCAGCACGTGGTGCGA
>JAICUM010000213.1 GCA_025935855.1 Pirellulales bacterium
ACGATGTCTTCGACGCTCACCACCAGGCTTGCCTCGCCGGCGATTGCCACGCCGTAGGCCAGCCAGCCGGCGCTGCGGCCCATTGACTCGCAAAGGAAATAGGCGCGATTTGCCTCGGCGTCCGCCAGCATGTTGCGGACTTCAGTGGCGAGAAAATCAACCGCTGTGAAGTAACCGAAGGTAAAGTCGATGCCCCGGTAGTCGTTGTCGATCGTCTTCGGCAAATGCACGATCGGAATCCGCGCCGCCTCCAGCGGCAGGCGCTCCTGATACATCTTGAACTTGTTGGCCGTCTTCAGCGTGTCGTCGCCGCCGATCGACACTAATAGATCCACGCCGATCGACCGTAGCGCCTCATACACCGTTTTGAGCGGCGCCACGCGCTCCGGATCGCTGAAGTGCGAGGGATGCGACACCAGCTTGCCGGGATTCGCCCGCGCCGTGCCGATGAGAATCCCTTGCGTGTTCCGCGTGCGACGCAGCTGTGGATGATCAATCATCACATAGTCTTGTCCCTCGACCATCGGGCGATCGGGCCCGAACTGCAAAAGCTGCGAGTACCCGTGCTTGACTCCGACCACCTGGATGTCGTCGCGCAAGAAGGAGACCGCCGCTGCCGAGATGACGGCATTGGCCGCCGGCGCCGGCCCGCCGGCAAATAGAATTGCCGCTCGACGAAAATTGTGCGGCATCCGCGGCGGTCGTGAAAACGTACTATTCTTCTCTGCCATGAGTGATTCAATCCTGGATGCTGGATACTAGATGCTGGATGCTGGATGCTGGATGTTCGATGCAGGCCGCCCTCACTAGCCGGAGGCAAATCTGCCTCCGGGGAGCCCCGCCACAACGCCAGAAGCACAAATAGCGAGCGCAACCCACCCGCCCATTATCCAGCATCTAGCATCCAGCATCCAGCCACGTCACTCCGACACAAACGTCCGCTCAACAAACGTTGTGTCGATCCGCCCGTCGGCAAAGGCACTGTGGCTCAGGATTTCCTGGTGCAGCGGAATGACGGTCTTGATCCCCTCCACGCGCATTTCCGCGAGCGCACGCAGCATGGTGCGCACCGCCTGCTCGCGCGTCGGCTGATGGACGATCAGCTTGCCGATCATCGAGTCGTAGTACGGCGGCACGACATACCCGCTGTGGGCATGCGAATCCCACCGCACCCCGAAACCGCCGGGCGCGATCAGCCGCTCAATCGTCCCGGGCGACGGCTGAAATTTCCGCTGAGGATCCTCGGCGTTGATCCGGCATTCAATCGCCGCCCCGCGCTGAACGATGTCTTCCTGCTTGAACGGCAGCGGCTCGCCCGAGGCGATGCGAATCTGCTGCTTGATTAAATCGATGCCCGTGACCATCTCTGTCACCGGATGCTCGACCTGGATGCGAGCGTTCACTTCGATGAAATAGTAGTTGCCATCGCGATCGACAATGAACTCGACCGTCGCCGCGTTTGTGTAGTTCGACGCCTGAATGAGTCGCCGGGCCGACTCGCACATCGCCTTGCGCGTCTCGGGCGTGATGCTCGTGCTGGGACTCTCCTCGATCAGCTTCTGATGCCGCCGCTGCACTGAACAGTCCCGCTCCCACAGATGCACGGCGTTGCCGTGGTGGTCGGCGATTACCTGCACTTCCACGTGCCGCGGCTGCTCGATGTACTTCTCCAGGTACACCGCGCCATTGCCGAACGCCGCCTCGGCCTCGGCTTGCGCCTGCTGCAGCGCCGACTTGAGCGCCAAATCATTCGCCGCGACGCGCATTCCGCGCCCGCCGCCGCCGGCCGTCGCCTTGATCAACACCGGGAAGCCGACGTCGTGGGCGAACTTCACCGCCTCGTCCGGATTGGTGATGAGGCCTTCGCTCCCCGGCACGACCGGCACGCCCGCCTTGCGGGCCATTTTGCGGGCCGAATCCTTATCGCCCAGCGCCGCCATCGCTTCGGGCGAAGGACCGATGAAATCGATGTTGCAACTGCGGCAAATCTCGTTGAAGTGCGCGTTCTCGGCCAGAAAGCCGTACCCCGGGTGGATCGCCTGCACGTTCCCCACCTCGGCCGCGCTGATCACATTCGCGATGCGAAGATAGCTGTCGGACGGTTTCGCCGGCCCGACGCAGTACGCTTCATCCGCCAAGGACAGATAGTTAGCGCCGCGGTCCGCCTCGCTAAAAATCGCCACCGTCTCAATGCCCAGCTCGCGGCACGCTCGGATGATCCGCAGCGCGATTTCCCCTCGATTGGCGATTAAGATTCTCTGAAACATGGCGGCCTAATCAACTGTCCGACCCGCACCTCGACGGGAAGGACTAGGGAAGGAGCGTCAACTTATTCCCTCCCCATGGGAAGGGTTAGGGAGGGGTGAAAGAAGTGCTCAGAAACTCGCTATCCCGCCTTCTCGACGCGGAATAACTTCTGCCCGTACTCCACCGGGGCGCCATTTTCGACCAACACCGCGCCGATTTTCCCCGAGCAGTCGGCCGGAATCTCGTTGAACACCTTCATGGCCTCAATGATGCCCACCACCGTATCCGGCCCCACCTGGTCTCCCATCTTTACAAACGCTGGGGAGTCCGGATTCGGCGAGACGTAGAACGTCCCGACCATCGGACTGGTGATAAAGTGGCCTCCGGCCGCCTCCGCGACCCCCGCCGGCGCCGAAGCAGAAGCACCGCCTGCTGCCGCTGCAGGTCCGCCCGCAAAGGCCGGAACCACCGCAGGCATCGCCATCGGCGCATACCCGCCGGGCACGATCACCGGCTCTTGATCCTTCCGCAATCGGATTCGGTGTTCCGCCTGCCGCAGGTCGATCTCCGCCAGCTCGAATTCCTGCATCAGCTCGACTAGCTTCCGCACCCGGCCGACGTCGAAGACATCCTCCGGATTCGTGCCGCTTGCCGTGTCGCTCTCTTTACGCCGCGATGTCGCCATGATTCGTTAGCCGACCGTACACTCCTCCAGCTCTTTCGGAACCGACGTGAGCACCTCGTGCCCCATGCGCGTCACGAGCACGTCGTCTTCGATGCGAATGCCGCCCCAACCGGGGAAATACACGCCCGGCTCGATGGTGACCACCATCCCCGGCTTTAGCTCGCGCTCTTGGCCCTGAGCCAGCCGCGGGGCTTCGTGAATTTCCAAGCCAATGCCGTGGCCCAAGCCATGGCCAAACTGCTTTCCGTACCCAGCCGTTTCGATGACCGCCCGCGCCGCGCGATCCACCTGTTCGCAGGTGGCGCCAGGCCGGACTGCCTCGATTCCCGCCAACTGAGCTTTTAACACAACTCCATACAGTTTACGGAGTTTGGGCGAGATTTTAGCTGTCGCCAGCACTCGGGTCAAGTCGCTCATGTACAGGCCTTCATCCACGCCCCAATCGATGAGCGTAAAGTCGCTCTCCCCGATTTTTCGCGCTGTGGGCCGGGCATGAGGCAGCGCCGCCCTCGGCCCGACGGCCACGATCGTCTCGAAGCTCATTCGCTTCGCGCCAAACTGCCGGGCCTGGTATTCCAGCTCGTTGGAGACCTGCTGCTCGGTCATCTCCGGCGTCAGCTTCGCTTTCACGACTTCGAACGCCCGCCGCCCCAGATCGCAAGCCTTGCGGATCCGATCCAGCTCGCCCTTATCCTTGATCAGCCGCAGCTCCTCCACCCAACCGGAGGTGGGCACAAACTCGACCTTCGGCAGCGCCTTCGCCAAGGCGTTCCGCAGGGCCAGCGTCATCGACTCCGCTTCGACGCCCAGCCGCGAGACTTTCGCCTTCTCCAGCGTCTTGGCGGTCCAGTCCAGCATCTTGACGCCGGGCGACCGGATGGCCAGATCCAGCCCCGGACATTCTTCCTCTAGCTGCGTGGTGTAGCGCTGGTCGCTTATCACCGTCTCGCCGTTGCGCGTCAGCAGCAAATAGCTGTCGTCCCCGGTGAAGCCCGTCAGATAGGTCACGTTGATGAAACTTGTGACCAACAGCCCATCCAGGCCTTGCTGCTTAATTTGCCGGCGAAGCTTTTCACGACGATCGGACATGTGACAGGCTGGAGTCCTGAGGCTGGAGACTGGAGGCAATAAAAGCCTCAGCCGCGGGCTTATCCGCCAGGGGCGGACCGGAGCGACCAGTATGCGTCCAACCCCCCCACCCGACAAGCTCATCCCAATTCGCGTAGAATAGAAAGTCCCGTAGCGGCGGTTTTCAACCGCCGTGTGCTCCTAGCCACACCCCCTTATTCCCGTCACGCGGCTATAAAAAAGCGCCGCTACGATGTCCTCCCACCAGCCTCCGGTCTCCAGCCTCCAGCCTTACTCCGCCCATGTTCCGCGTCACCCGAGAAATTGACTTCTGCTACGGCCACCGCCTGCTGAACTACGCCGGCAAGTGCCGCTACCTCCACGGCCACAATGGCAAAGCCGTAATCACCGTGGAAGGCAACGAGCTCGACAACCGCGGCATGTTGGTTGATTTCTCCGACATAAAATCCGCGGTCAGCACTTGGATCGACGAGAACCTCGACCACCGCATGCTCCTGCACCGCGACGACCCGGTCGTCCCAATGCTCAAAGAAATGGGCGAGCCGCTCCACCTGCTCGAACGCAATCCGACGGCCGAAAACATCGCCCGTCTCATCTGCGAGCAAAGCCAGAAGCTGAAACTGCCGGCGTCGATCGTTGAAGTCATCCTCTGGGAAACCCCCAAGTGCTTCGCCACCTATCGCCCCCAATAACCTCATAAAGCCGCGACCGCTGGTCGCGGTCTTCGGTTTCATAAACAAAAAGACCCCGCACGACATCGCCGTGCGGGGTCTTGGTTTTTTCTAACACTGACAGACGGCCTCCACTACCACGTGAAGTCCAAGCCGATCAAGGCGCCGTGATAAAACACGTCGCCATTCGAGTGAATACCGTGGCCCGTGATTGAGCTCGAGGCGTTCACCTGGTCGCTGGCCAGCGCCACGCCGTCCACCCACAGCAGTTGGTAACCGCTGCGAAGGGCCATGTGCTGGGTGATCCAGTACGAACCGGAGAACTGGATGTCGCCGACAAACGCCGTCTGACCGCGGCTGGTATGGCCGGCGATGTTCGGGCCGATGCTGGTAAAGTTGAACTGGTTGTCCGCGGCGTTGCCGTAGATGCCGCCCTTGAACCAGGTGTCGGCGCTAAACCGCCGGCCCATGCGCAACATCTGCAGGATGGCGCCGACCTGACCGCCGTACAGGTGGTTGTCGGTGTTCCAGTTCGCAGTGGCCAGGTTCGTGCCGCCCAGGTCGGCGCTCACACCCAGATTTTCGTGAATCTCGACCCAGCGGAAACCAGCCAACAGCGCCAGGTTCTGATTGAGCCCGCCGCGCCAGTTGATTTCCGTGCTGCTGAGCCGGGAAATATAGCTCGCCGAAATCGTGCCGGCGCCGTTCACTTGGATCGGAGCGCCCGCCGTTTCCACTTGCCACTGAGCCGGCAAGCCGAATGAGCGGTCGTCTTCCCACTGATTCGAGCCGAAGTAGCGGGCTTCGATGCCCGTGCCGTTCTGTAGCCAGCGGGCGATGTATACGTCCGGGCCGCCTTCCCATTGATCGAAATCGAAGATGTCGGCCCGCGCGACGACCGAGGCGCCAAGCGCACGATCGCGGATGGCCACCCGGCCGGTCGGGTTCGAGCGCTGCAAAATCGCGGCCCCGGCCCGCACCGTCCACTTCGGACCGCAGCAAGGATCGCCGCAGTTGCAGCAGCCGTCGGCACAGCCGACGTTGCAGTCGCAGTTGCCGGCGATGGTGCTGGAGGCCGGCGGGGCCGCCTTCGCGGGCTTCGGATCAGCCTCCGGCGCGGCGTCCGAGGACGCATCGGCGGGCGTCGGCTCCATGAGCAGCGTCGTCAGTTCGACCGACTCGCCGCTCAAAGCCTCGTCAAACGAAGCGGGTGAATCTAAACCGGCCGCGAGCGGCGACGAGGCGTGAACCGCCCCGGCGACCGGCAGCAGCGCGGCGATGAAAAACAGGCGCCAACGAGTCTTCACGATTCTGACCTCCCTGTCAGGTGTTTTGAGTCGCGAGGCTCGGCTCGCGCGCTGCCGAGAGAAGAGGCCTCGGCTCGCAAACTAGCATCGGCAGCGGCAGGACCGATATTCTTCGCTTAATGCTCTCCAGCGGAGAACCCGATTAATCCCGCCGCACGGAACTCGCGGCGAGGTTTTCCCCGCCCGCAAACTTTAACATCCCATAAAGCCGGCCGCGGGTCGCGTTCTTCCGCCCCATAAAGCCGCGACCGGTGATCGCGGTCTCAGCGCTAAAAAAAGGAATTGACGCCATCACCTGCCCGCGCCCACCATGCCGCATAGGGCCCGGCTCAAAAAAGGGGGGCGTCGCCATGCGGTTCCGCATCATCAACCTGCTAGCCGTCAGCACCATGGCGGCCATTTCGTTAATGCCGCTAATTGTTCCTTCCTACAAATGGGCGCTCGCACTCCCCGCCTTTAGCTGCCTTGTGTGCATTTACGGCACGATGCGAATAGTCACGTTCAGCGGTTCGCAGTTGTTTTGGGCGGCGTTTCTTGCCGGCTCGGCAACTTACTTGGCGGCAGTCGTATTAATCGCAATGTACTTTTCATCCGAAAGGGGCTTTGGCCGCGACACGATTTGGGAAGAGTTCATCGGCGCGCCGTTGTGGCATTTGATGTACGGCGACGAAGCCTTCACGCGCAATCGAGGGGGCCTGCTGAACGAGGACTACCGCTCGTTCCTCATGTGGGTACACGTCGAGATTGCCATCATACTCTCGGCAACAGCCGCCTTCACGGCCGTCGTCGTTAGGGCTCTATCTCGCCCAGCAAAACAGTCAGCGTGAATGGCACAGAATGAATCGCTCTTTACGGCTGTAGCCATCGCTAGTCGCATTTGCGTCGCGCCAGGCGGTTTAGCAGAGCCTAGAAATACCGGTCATGCCGGTTGTGAGGCGTACCAGCGCGATCGCTTGGGAAGAAAACCGGCCGAGCCTTGCAGGATTGAAATCTAGAGTTTCGCGACAGGCCAACTGCGGCTGGATCAACGGAGCTCAAGAAATGTTGCCGGTAGTTTGGTTTCCCGGATTCAATCGCCAATCGCAAGCCGCGCCGGCATATCTCGCGGCCGGCCAAACGGACGTAGTACACAGCTTCGTTACGGCCAACTCAATCTCAGGCTCGGAAGTAATCCACAAGCGAGCCGATGCGAGTGCGGAGCGAATTGCGCCGGCAGGCCCGACAACCCGGTGGCGTCATGGCCGCGGGTCATCTGGCATGCCCCGCTTAGGACGCGGCGAGCAGTCGACGACGATTCTCGCGTAGCACGCTACGCCAGGATATCGCTCACTACTTTGCCCGCCACGTCAGTCAGCCGGAAGTCGCGGCCTTGATAGCGGTACGTCAGCCGCTCGTGGTCGATGCCCAACATCTTGAGCATCGTCGCGTGCAGGTCGTGGACGTGGACTTTGTTCTCCACGGCGTAGTAGCCCAGCTCATCGGTCCCGCCGTAAGTGATGCCCGGCTTTACGCCGCCGCCGGCCATCCAGATGGAGAAACCGCGGATGTGGTGATCACGACCCACATTGTCGCCATCGACGTCGCCCTGGGCCATTGGCGTGCGGCCGAATTCGCCGCCCCAAATCACCAGCGTATCGTCGAGCATGCCCCGCTGCTTCAGATCGCGAATCAGCGCGGCGGAGGCCTGATCGCTCGAAGCGCACGCTTCGGGGATGTAACGCTTGATGCCATTGTGATGGTCCCAGCCGCGGTGATAGAGCTGAATGAACCGCACGCCGCGCTCGGCCAGCCGGCGGGCCAGCAGGCAGTTGTACCCAAACGAGCCGTCGGCCCCTTTGCAGCCATACATGTCCAGCACGTGCTGCGGCTCCTTCGAAATATCCACCAGCTCCGGCACGCTGGATTGCATGCGGAACGCCAACTCGTACTGGGCGATCCGCGTTTCGATCTCGGCGTTGTGCTCCTCGCGCTCGCGG
>JAICUM010000525.1 GCA_025935855.1 Pirellulales bacterium
GGAACCACCACCGCCCACATCGCCCGCGCCGCCCTCGACGGCGTCGCCCTCCAAGTCGCCGACCTCTTGGAAGGTATGCACAAAGACCTCGGCGCCGAACTCTCCGAGCTCCGCGTCGACGGCGGCGCGAGCGTGAACAACACGCTCATGCAAATCCAAGCCGACGTCCTGCAAATCCCCGTCGTCCGACCCAAAGTCACCGAAACCACCGCGCTGGGCGCCGCCTATCTCGCCGGCCTCGCCGCCGGAGTCTGGCCCAACCGCGACGCTATTAAACAACAATGGCAAATCGACCAGCGCTTCGAACCCCGCATCTCCGCCGACGAAGCCAACGCGCGCCGAGCCACCTGGCGCCGTGCCGTCGACCGCGCCAAAGGCTGGGCACAGGAATAAGAACGCAACTCAAGACCTTTGCACAGCCACGGACCATTCGCCAGATCGACTTCGACTCACCCTGCCTTCGAGGTATTGCGAGAGCGTCTTGTTGATAGTCGCCGGAGAGGAAGCGGCGAGTTTCTGTCGCCGAAGTTCCTGAGCAATCTGTTTTGGCTTAAGCGGCCCCGATCGCTCCAAAACCGCCATAATTTTTTCGGCCAGTGAGTAGTGACCGTCATATTCCAGTGTCATGTGATAGAGTTTAGCAAATCCAGTAATGAAAAACTTGTGACACTGCCGTCCGACTTTTGTTTCTTCATCATTCGCGTTGATTCGCGCGATTCGCGGCAAAAAAATGAACCCTTACCTCGCTGAATTCCTCGGCACGCTCCTGCTTATCCTCTTCGGCAACGGCGTCGTCGCCAACGTCGTTCTGCCCTACACCAAAGGTCACGCCGCCGGCTGGATCGTCATCACCTTCGGCTGGGCCATGGGCGTGTTCATCGCCGTGTGGTGCGTCGGCGAAGCCAGCGGCGCCCACCTCAACCCCGCCGTCACCATCGGCCTGTTCGCCGCCGGCAAGCTCGAAGCCGCCAAAGTCGCCGGCTACATCGCCGCCCAAATGCTCGGCGCCTTCGCCGGCGCCGTGCTCATCCTCCTCTACTACTGGGATCACTACGTCGCCTGCGACGACCCCACGTCCAAGCTCGGCACGTTCTGCACCATCCCCGCCATCCGCCGGGTCTTCCCGAATCTGCTCTGCGAAATCATCGCCACCACCGTCCTGGTCCTCGCCGTCCTGCTCGCCACGCAACCCTCGATCAGCATGGCCGAAGCCGCCACGAACGGCCTCGCCGCCCCGTCGCTCAAGCTCGGCCTCGGCTCCCTCGGCGCGCTCCCCGTCGGCCTCTTGGTCCTCGCCATCGGCCTCTCCCTCGGCGGCACCACCGGCTACGCCATCAACCCGGCGCGCGACCTCGGCCCGCGCCTCGCCCACGCCATCCTGCCCGTGCCGAACAAAGGCCACAGCGACTGGTCCTACGCCTGGATCCCCATCGTCGGCCCGCTACTCGGCAGCCTCCTCGCCGCCGCCCTCTTCATGTCGATAAAGGCCACCGCCCCCGCCATCGTGCTGCCGTAAGATTCTCGCAAGCCGTCCCCAACCGCTTGCGGCTTAGCGGTATTCTCCGGCCAACACGGCCGCGCACGGGTTGCCATGCCCACGGAGGTCCCCCGACGTGAGCATGTTTTACTTGTTGTCACGCCGAAACAGAGACCTGGGCGTGCCACACAAGTTCGATTGAAAAGCGCTACTGCCGCGCCGCCCGCGACTCAAAAAGCTCCAACTGCGAAAGCGCCGCCCGCCCCGAGCTCTCCCCACCCGCCATCGGCCCCGGCACAAACCGCCGCGGCGCATGATCGCTCGTCGCCACAAAGTACCGCAGCTGGTACCAGTTCACCGGCAGCCGCCGCACATCCGCCATCGCAATCGGCCGCTCCCGCCGCGCCGCCAGAATCCAATCCGCCGTCGCCGGCCCCACCCCGGGCACCCGCAGCAGCGCCTCCCGCGGCGCCCGATTCAAATCCACCGGAAACTGCTCGCGGTGCTCCAGCGCCCACGCCAGCTTCCGGTCGATCTCCCAATGTCGATAATCCGCCGAAAACGAAACCATGACCGCCCGTCCATTACTGTAACCATGTTCATTATACGGACGCCCACCGGTCAAGGCAACAAATCGGTTTTCATGCTAGCCCACATAGCCGGGCCATTCTGGCCCGACTTACATCGCTCCCGCGTGCCACCGGGCATCTTGCCCGTGCGAAGCAGGTACAAGGTCACCCTTCGCGGCCGTGCCAAAACCAATTGGACGAACGCCGGACGCTAGCACGTTCCGCCTGGTCCCCTCAGCCGCTCCCGATAGCCCCGGTTTTGCAATAGCATCCTGCCGTGATCACATGCAATCTTGCTCGGACTTCCACCCACGCCGCTACGCTCCGCCGCCCCGCTGCGATAAGCTGGAATTTCTACCCGCCAACTGCGGTTAACGATCGCTCCACAGCAACCCGTTCCCGAAACACGAAGACTCCCATGCTTTCCTCCCGCTCTATCGCCGTCGCCGCCTTCCTCGTCCTGACCCTCACCGCCCCGCCCGCACCCGCCGAACTCTTCACCCTCGCCGCCTCCGGAACCATCGCCTTCAACACCAGCAGCGATTCATCCCTCCCCCTCGGCACGCCCTGGACGTTCACGCTCACTTACGACACGACCGCCCCGGACTTCGACTTCCAAGTCACCGGCTCGCCCACCTCCACCTTCGGCAAGTTCAACAACACCGCCTCCCCGCCCGCCCTCAGGGCCTTCCACTACGACGCCGCGGGCTACCACGTCGCCATCGACGACCCGGCCGACTTCGGCCCGAATAGCGAGCTGATCATCACCTTCACCACCGTCAACGCCATCGACGTCAACATCAACGCCCCCGGCCGCTTTCCGCCGCTGGCCGGCGGAGCCGTCTCTTTCCACGCCGACTTCAACGCCTTCACAATGGCCCCCATCTTCGCCAGCGACGCCCCGCCCACCAGCGCAACCATCAACGCTCAAAGCTTCGATCAAAGCACCGTCACCCTCCTCCCGCCGAACACCTCCATCGGCGGCAGCCTGATCACCAGCTTCGCCATCCGCCCCGCCTTGTCCGCCGACTTCGATCAATCGGGCGCCGTCGATCACAACGACCTCGCCCAATGGACAACCAACTTCGGCGCCGGCACAAAGCACGCGCAAGGCGACGCCAACGGAGACGCCCGCATCGACGGCCTCGACTTCCTCGCTTGGCAGCGCGAGCAGGGCGGCAGCATCCGCGCCACGCCAACCGCAGCAGTCGTCCCCGAACCGCAAACAATGCTGCTCCTCATCACCGCCTCCTCGTTCCTACGCAGAAGAGCAGGCCGCCGCACCCCGTAACTGCGGTTTTCAACCGCCGTGAAAAGCAAAGCCCTAACGCAGCGTGCCATGCCCACGGAGGTCCGCTGACGTGAGCGAACCGGCCACCCACTCCCGCACCCCTCACAACGTTCTTGCGAACACCCCGCACGCCTGCCAGATTAGCGCAAGCCCACTACCCCGCGCGCAAGAAC
>JAICUM010000286.1 GCA_025935855.1 Pirellulales bacterium
CATCGACCGTGCCGGGGACGCGGATTTGTGGCAGGTCGCAGCCGTGCTTGAGCTGTAGCATCTGGACGATGAACTCGACGTCCATTGTGCCGCCGGGGGCGCGCTTCAGGTTCAGCGGCGAGGCGGATTCTTCGAGCCGGCGGCGCATTTCGAGAATTTCCGCGGAGTCTTCCGGCTTCCATCCGCGGCAGTGGATCGAAGCGTTCACCGCAGCCATTGCCTTGGCGGCGGCCTGGTTGGAGCCGACGATGACGCGGGCCTTGCACAGGGCGAGGCGCTCCCAAAGCTGGCCTTCGCCGCTGTGGAAGTAGCGCACGAAGGTAGAGAGGGGCATCGCCAGGGTGCCGCTGCGGCCGGTGGGACGCAGGCGGGGATCGATTTCGTACAGCCGGCCGTGCGGGCCGAACTGCGTGGCGGCTTTGATGATTCGCTGGCCGAGCTCGCTGAAGAAGTGGCTGTTGCTGGTGGACGTGCCGCGCTTGCCGGGGAGGGTCGAGCCTTCGGCCTCGTACAAAAACACAAGGTCGAGATCGCTGTGGTAGTTCGGCTCGCGGCCGCCGAGCTTGCCGAGGGCGAGGACGATGAGCTCGCAGGGGCCGCCGACTTGTTCGGGGCGCGGGAACCAAACGGGGAGCTCCGCGGCAGGTTCGTCTGGCAGGGGGCCGATTGAAGGCGTCCCGAGTTTCTCGACGAGCTTCTCGGATTCGTGCGACACGATTTCGTCGAGGCAGGCTTCGGCGACGTCGGCCAGCGCGGCGTGCGTGTCGCGAATGTCGTCCTTGCCGACGATGTCACGGACGCCGACTCGCAGGTGCTGGACGTTCTTGAAGCTGAGGAGGATCGGCGAGAGGTCCTCGGCGCCGCGGGTCAGCTCGGCGAGCGAGGCTTGCAGTCGCGGCAGGTTCGGCAGGCGTTCGACGATGAGGCTGTCCATCAACTCGTCGATCATGCCGGGATTGCTGGTGAGGATGCCGGCGAGATAGGGGCAGGCGGCGCACAGGCGGACGTAGAGGTTGAGCGTCGAGGGATTGCCGCTGAAGAGTTCCCAGAGGGCTGCCTTGCCGCCGAGTGAATCGCTTACGCGGCTGAGCGTGACGAGCGTGGCGTCGGGGTCGGGCGTCGCGGCAATGGCGGCGAGCAGACGCGTGGCGATCGCGGAAAGGAACAGGCGGCTGCGGCGCGACGAGAGAAACGGGATGCTCTCCTCGGCGAGCGACATCAGGTTGTCGTAGGCGGCGGCCCGATCCTTGAATGGATAGTGGCTTAGAACGCGCTCGATGGTTTCAGGCGATGGATCGGGGTCGTTGATCAGATCGATTTCCTGCTCGGTTGCGGCGTCCTCAGGGAAGGCATCGTGGAGCAGATGGTCGAGGATGCGGCGGTTGACCGTCGTGCGTTCGAGGTAGTCCTTTTTGAAGGACTCGAGGGCGGTGAGTGTGTCGCCGGTTCGGTAGCCGAGGCGTCGCGCGAGTTTAGCCAGCTCGCTGTCGCTCATCGGCAGCTCGTGCGTTTGCAGGTCGAACATGATCTGCAGGCGGTGCTCGACCTTGCGGAGGAAGCTGTAGTTGTCCTCCAGGATCGTGCGTTCCTGATGGGTGAGACAGCCGGCATGCTCCAGCCGCTCGATGGCGGTGAGCGTGTTGCCGGTGCGGACCTGCGGGATCGAGCCGCCGTTCAACAGTTGCAGGAACTGGATGACGAACTCGATGTCGCGGATGCCGCCGCGGCCGGTTTTCACGTGCCGCTGGGCGACTCCGGCGTCCTCGGCGTGCTTTTCGATTTTGCGCTTGAGGGCTTTGATGCCGGCGATGTCGGCGAGGGTGAGGTAACGGCGGTAAATCCACGGCCGCAGGTTGTGGAGGTACTCTTTGCCGAGCTCGATGTCGCCGGCGATGGCGCGGGCCTTGATGTACGCCTGCCGCTCCCAAGTGCGGCCGCGGTTATCGTAGTAGACGAGGGCCTGATCGACGCGCGTGCAGAGCGGGCCCTGCCGGCCGTCGGGGCGGAGGCGCATGTCCACGCGGTAGGCGAAGCCGAGCTCGGTGCTTTCGGTGAGCAGGTGGATCACCTCGCGGGCCAAGCGCTGGGCGTACTCGGCACCGTCCTCGACAGCCGAAGCGGACTCGCCGGGGGCGTCTTGGTAGATCATCACCAGGTCGATGTCGCTGGAGTAGTTCAGCTCGCGGCCGCCGAGCTTGCCGAGGGCGAGCACGACGAAGCGCGGCGGCTGCTCCGTGCGGCCATTACGGCGAGAGAGCTTTTCGTTGATTTGGCGGATGGCGAAATCGACGGCCGCTTCGACGATGGCGTCGGCAAGATAGGAAATCTGCCGGGTGACGCGGGCGACGGAGTGGCCCTTCACGATGTCGCCGTAGGCGATGCGCAGGGTTTCGCGGCGTTTGAATCGCCGCAGGGCGGCCATCACTTCGTCTTCGCTGCTGAGAGCGCGAATGTCGGCGACGAGCTCTTCGACTAGTAAGTCACGTGCGACGGCCCGGCCGCCGGTCATCCGCAAGAGGTCGTAGCTTTCCGGGTCCTGGATCAGAATGTCGGCGAGGTTCTGGCTCGCGCTGAACAACAACAACAGCGGCGCGAGCGCGTGGCGGTCGCGCTCAAACAGCGCCGCGGCGGCCAGCGGGCTGCGACAGGCCAGCAGGTAGCGCTCCAGATTGTTCAGCGCCATGTCCGGGTCGGCAAGCTTCGGGGCGACGGCGGCGAATTGCTCGCACAGCGTCGAAAGCAGGTCGAGCGGCACGCCTGCCATGGCCAGCCGCGTGAGATTGTCGTGCCCTGTGCGCAGGTCGGCGAAGCCGAGCGGGCGGAGCCAGGTTTCGGCTTCAGCCGGCACGTCGAGCATGGTGCGTAGGCGGTCGATCTGCATCGCACTAATATAGCCCGGCCATTCTGGCCGGACGATACATAGCCCGGCCGCCTCAGAGTAGTCAACTCGCTAGAGCGGGATCGCTTCAAGTGCCGTTTGGCTGCGAGAGAATGCCTATTGCCGACTCAGTTAATCCGCATTCCGTATAGCGGGGGCCTGCCGGTAAAGCCAGGTTGCCGGCGCCAACAAGCAGGCCTCGCGTAACGAGGCTTCGAATTGTGTCATAGAGCCAGCCGACTTCACGATGCTCGTAGCCTGTATTGCTGATGGCGAGTTCAGTAGCCTCGTTCCAGGCTGACCTACTCACGAGAGCCCTTCGAAGAACAGCGGAACACTTGCACAAGCGAAAGGATGTCGAGCCGATGCATTCAGTAACTGCCAGCAATATACATCTCTCATCAGGCGAGATTGACATGACCGGAGTTAACTCGCCGAGCCAGGATGGCTCGGCTATGTAGTGAGCGTGAAGAGTTCGGGGCCGACGTGCTGGGTGACGACGGCGCCGAAGAGCGTGTGGGCGTTCGCGTCGTAGATCGAGACTGGTAGGATCTGGCCAATCTGTCGGGGGTTGCCGTCGAAGACGACGATGCGGTCGCACATGGTGCGGCCGACGAGCTGCACTGTCTCGTGTGCCACGGGCATTTTGCCCGTGAGCCCTGGCGGCTGAGTCTGCTCCCGGTTCTGCACTGGCAGGATGCCAGTGGCACCCGAGCGTTCGGCGGATTTGCTCGGACCTTCGACGAGCACTTCCACCTGCCGGCCGAGGAACGGCTGGTTGTCTTCCTCGCTAATTTGATTTTGGATCGCCAGCAGCTCGTTGTTGCGGCGGCGCTTCACGTCTTCCGGCACATCATCGGCATAGAGTTCGGCGCCCTTCGTGCCGGGGCGCTGGCTGTATTTGAAGATGAAGCTGTTTTTGAAGTGGCATTCACGAACCAGCTCGCAGGATTCTTCGAAGTCTTCGTCGGTCTCGCCGCAGAAGCCGACGATGAAGTCGCTGGTCACCGCCGCCTCGGGGAGCCAGTCGCGGATGCGGGCGTGCATTTCGCGGTACTCTTCGATGGTGTAGCCGCGCTTCATCCGCTGCAGCACGCGGTTGGAGCCGCTTTGGGCGGGGACGTGCAGGTACTTGGCGAGCTTTGGCAGATCGCGGACCGCGGCCAACAGATCGTCGGTCATGTCCTTGGGGTAGTTCGTGACGAACTTGATCCGCTCGAGGCCATCGATCTCATGCAAAGCGGCGAGCAGGTCGCTCATGCGCGTGGTGCGCTCGCCGTCGCGGTAGCGGTAGCTGTTCACCGTTTGGCCGAGGAGCGTGATCTCTTTACAGCCTTCGGCGGCGAGTTGCCGGGCCTCGGCGAGGATGTGCTGTGGCGGGCGGCTTTGCTCGGGGCCGCGGACGCTGGGCACGATGCAGTACGTGCAGAATTTGTCGCAGCCAATTTGGATGCGGACGTACGCCTGGAAGGGCGTGGGCCGCATCGTGGGATCGCGCAAGGGGTCGAAGCTTTCGTGGCTGCGGGTGATTTCGTCGCGGCTGCCGTCCTTGCGGCCGAGGCTGACTTCGAGCTGCGGGCCGGCGCCGGCGGCTATTTTTTCCAAGAGGTCCGGCACCTGGTGGAGCTGGCCGGGGCCGACGACGAGATCGACGTACGGCGCCCGCTCGAACACGGTGCGCTGGTGGTTCTGGGCCATGCAGCCGATGACGCCGATGATCTTGTGCGGGTTCTGGCGTTTGGCGTTCTTTAAACGACCGAGGGCGCTGTAGATCTTTTCTTCCGCGTGTTCGCGGACACTGCAGGTGTTGAAGAGGATCGTGTCGGCGTCGCTGGTGGAACCCGTCAGTTCGTAACCGCGCTGGCGCAAGGCGGCGACGACGAGCTCGCTATCGAGCACGTTCATCTGGCAGCCGACGGTTTCGATGTAGAGCTTGGGCATGGGGGGAATGAAGAATGACGAACTCCGAATGACGAGTGATCCCTCCGGTCCCCTCTCCTTGATGGAGAGGGTTAGGGAGAGGTGATGAATTGCGGGCGAGCTTCCATTTCTAAATAGGCTGATACACCGTTCATTCGTCATTCGTCATTCGGATTTCGTCATTTCATGCTGCGTCGCGGTCGGCTTCGGCTTGGGCGGCTTCGGCGCGGCGGCGTTCCATTTCAGCGCGTAGCTGACGCACGACCTGGTCGCGCCGGGCGGCCATGAGCCGCACGAGTGACACGACGGCAACGTAACCGGCGGCGGCGATCATCAGGGCGTCAATTTGATCCATCGCGTCGGCCCTCCCATGGCCGGCGGGCATCCGCCGCCGGCGAGAATAGCATCATACTCGGTAAACGCCGCCGCGGACGAGGGGAATTTGGGCGGTCAAGCTAGCCGCTGGCCGGACAAGTGTAGTCATCTCGCTGGAGCGAGATGAATTCCCCTCTCGCGGAGCGAGAGGGCTACACTTGGCTCAGCCGCTGGCCGGGGGCGAGCGGATAGCCGCGGAGCAGTTCGGCGGCGGTCATCACGCGTTTGCCGGCGGGCTGGATTTGCACCAGTTCCAGGGCGCTGTCGCCGGTGGCAATGAGCAGGCGCGGGGCGGCTTCGAGGATGTCGCCGGGGCGCGGCAGCGGGACGCTGCCGGCTAACTCGGCGGGGAGCGGCGCGGCGGGGGTCACTCGGGCACGATGGATGATGAGGCGGAGAGGCTGGGCATTGGGGCGTTGCCAGTGGGTGTAAGCGCGGGGCCAGGGGTCGAGGGCCCGGATTTGGTTTTTGATGGCGATCGCCGGTCGCGACCAGTCGATTTGACCGTGCTCCTTTTTGAGTCGCGGAGCTTTGCTGGCTTGAGATTTGTCTTGGGGAATGGGCTTGGCCGTTCCCGCAGCCAGCGCGTCGATGACTGACAGCACCAGGTCGCCGCCGCGCTGGGCAAGCCCGGCTTCCAGTTCGCCGGCGGTTTCGTCGGGATCGATCGAGACTCGATCGATCCCGAGGATCGGACCGGCGTCGAGGCCGGGCGTCATTTGGATGACGGTGTTGCCGGTTTCGGCGTCGCCGTTCAGCACAGCCCACTGCACGGGCGCGGCGCCGCGGTATTTCGGCAGCAGCGAGCCGTGCAGGTTGATGCCGCCGTGCGCCGCGGCGGCAAGGACCGGCGGCTTCAGGATTTCGCCGTAATCGCAGACGACGAGCAAGTTGGCATGCAGCGATTGCAGTTCCGCAACGGCCGCGTCGCTGTTTATCGTTTCCGGCAGCCAGACGGGAACGCCCAGTTCCTCGGCGGCGCACTGCATCGGCGACGATTCAGCTTTCCGACCCCGCGGCGGCCGTGTAATGACGCGCAGCAGCTCATGCGGCGACGCGTGCAACCGCTGCAGCGTCGGCACGGCAAACGGGCCGGTTCCTAGCATCACGAGTCGCATGGTCACTCACAATGATGAAGAAATGGCACGCGGATGAACGCGGATTGAGCGGATGCTCGCGGATCTGATTGTTTAGCCGCGACCCGCTAGGGGAGCGCTCCTCTAGCGGGTCGCGGCTAAATGGTTC
>JAICUM010000585.1 GCA_025935855.1 Pirellulales bacterium
GACTCCCGACCCCGTTTGGCCACCGCATACCAGGACCGCGCCGGAATCATCGGGCGATTGGCTGGCAAGCGGCTGGTGCGTTACGATGCACGGCTGGACAGTTTTCCCGAATCGCAACAAATGCCGCCGCAAACGGCGGTCTTGCCATGAGCGTCGCCACCAAGCCATCGGAAGCCGCACGCGACGAGCGGACGGTCAAGCACCCGATGCCTTGGTACATGCCGCGGTTCTGGCATGGGATGCGGTTCTCGACCTGGGCGCGTGAGCTGGCCCGCAATCGGCTGGCGATTTCGCCGAGCCGGGTGCCAATGGCGTGCGCGATCACGGGCTTTACCGCGTTCAACTCGGCGCTGGCCGCGGCGGACCGCGTGTTCTACGGCCGGCAGATCGATCGCGTTGAAATTAAAAAGCCGCCGCTGTTCATTCTGGGCCACTGGCGCGCGGGGACGACGTTTCTGCACGAGCTGCTGATTCGCGATCCGGAGCACACGTTTTTCACGACGTATCAGTGCTTCACGCCGCATCATTTCGTGCTGAGCGAGCGATGGATCGTGCCGTGGATCGGGATGTTCATTCCCGAGCGGCGGCCGATGGACAACATGACCGCCGGCTGGAATCGGCCGT
The DNA here is from genome assembly GCA_025935855.1 of Pirellulales bacterium. Lineage (GTDB taxonomy): Bacteria > Planctomycetota > Planctomycetia > Pirellulales > Lacipirellulaceae > Lacipirellula. Next base: position 625 of record JAICUM010000585.1, read on the forward strand.
TCGAGGACGAGTTTGCGCTAGAAAGCCTGGGCGTGCCGACGCCGTATCTGTCGATCATGTTTCCGAATCGGGGGCCGGCCTATGAGGAGTACTTGTCGCTGCGCTCGTTGCCGGAGGAGAAGCGGCGGAGGTGGAAGGAAGAGTTGCTGCGGTTTTGCAAGCGGCTGACGTTTCGCGATCCCCGGCGAATTGTGATTAAGACGCCGCCGCACACGGCCCGCGTGCGGACGCTGCTGGAAATGTTTCCGGACGCGAAGTTCGTCCACATCTCGCGTCATCCGTATGCGCTGTATCGTTCGACGGTGTCCTTATGGCGAGCGCTGAACGCCGAAGAAGGGCTGCAAGTGCCTCGCGATGAGTCCTGGATTGGTGACTTCGTCGTTGACTCGCTGCGGAGGATGTACGACGCGTACTTTGAGGATCGGTCGCTGCTGCGGGACGATCAACTGGTCGAGCTACGGTATGAGCAGCTGGTGGAGGATCCGAAGTCGCGGATTCGGGGGATTTATGAGCGGCTGGGCCTGGGCGACTTTGGGCGAGTGGAACCGGCGCTCGACTCGCACCTGCATGAGGTGAAGGACTACCGCACCAATCGGCACTCGCTGGATGAGGAGACCGAGGAGCGCATCCGGCGGGAATGGGGGCGGTATTTTGCGGAGTTCGGCTATGAATGAAGCGGGCGCTCGGTCAGACGCATTGCTCTTTGCAGCAAGTTGACCTAGCGCAAGGCCAATAGCAACTTCAGACGATCGTCCGCGAGTTGTTGCAAACGCGGTGATAGAACTCCGAGTTCTCTGCGAATTAGCGACGTCGTTACAGTCATCAACCGATGCAGCTGCAACGTCGAAGGGACTCGTAACCCGGTAAGATGAAAGTCTGGATCGGCAGGCTGCAGTGACAGATCTGTCGGCAGCGCCGCAGCGGTTGGTTTGCTTGTGATGAATGCGGGCACGACGTGACGAAACTGGCCGAGTGGATCGGTCAAACAAACCGCCGGGCGCACTTTGACGCCACTGAGGTCGTCGAACGGAAAAGGGATCAAAACGACCTTATGGCGAGTCATTAAACTCCTTCCCATCATTGAGCGAATACACGTCTTCCGCCGGATCGCTCAAGTCGTGGAAGGCCGGGTTGCGACTGCCCGCGTTTAGCCACTCACTCTCTTCCTCGGCACTTTCTGATGGGTATAGCAAAATCACTCGAACTCGCTGCGGACCAATGGGCAGCAGTCCGTCCAAGTGAAGCTGCTGATGCTCATCGATGGCGCCCGTCATCTCGATTGCCGTCAGCGGAGTTTCCATATCGCGGTTGCTCGAAAAGAACGATTCAGTGACCTCCTCATCATAGGATGCCACATGACATCGAATCAACGCGGCGCACGACTTTTTACGCCGCCTTCGGCACGGGCATCTTCTTGCCCTTGAGCTGGTACACATACGCCAGCACTTCAGCCACCGCGGCGTAGCTTTGATCGGGGATGGGGCGGTTGACGTCCACTTCCTTGTAGAGCAACTGGGCGAGCGGCTTGCGTTCGACGACCGGGATGTTGTGCTCCAAGGCCAGACGGCGAATGCGTTGGGCGAGGACGCCGGCGCCTTTGGCGACCACGATGGGCGCCGCCATCGTTTCCGGCTCGTATTGAATCGCCACGGCAAGCTCCGTGGGGTTGGTGACGATAACATCCGCCTTGGGTACTTTGTCGCCGATGCGGTTCAGGGCCATTTGCCGCTGGATTGACCGGCGGCGGGCGATGATCTGCGGGTCGCCCTGCAGGTTTTTCATCTCCTCGCGAATTTCCTGGTGGGTCATTCGCAGGTCTTGCTCGAACCGCCATTTCTGGAAGCCAAAATCGAGGATGGCCAGGGCGACCAGCGCGACGCCGACCCACAGGGCGGTCGAGAGCGAGATATCGATCAGAAACTTGGCGAGCTCGGCGGCGGGGAGGTCGCTGGCGTGCAGCACGGCCGGCCAGCGGTTGTAGACGACCGCTGCGGCGACGACGGCGACGATACCCATTTTGAACAGGCCGAAGCCAAGGCGGACGAAGCCTTGCAGCGAAAGGATGCGCTTGAGGCCGGCGAGCAGGCTGAGCCGGGACAGATCGGGTTGCAGGCGTTCAGGGACGAAGAGCAGGCCGATTTGCAAAATCGTGGAGAAGGCGCCGGCGAGGGCCAGCAGGCCGAGGATCGGCAACAGCGCGAGGCCGAAGGTATACAGCAGACTGTGGCTGAGCACCACCACGTCGGCCGTATCCACGGCGAGCGGGCCGGCTGTTCCCAATTGGTGCTCCATCAAGTGGACCGATTTGTCCACAATGGCGCCGCCCCAGTTCCTGAGAATCAACACGCCGACGACGAGCAGCGCCGCCGAGCCCAGGTCCTGGCTGTACGCAACCTGGCCCTCCTCGCGGGCCTGTTGGCGGCGATGCGGCGTGGGGTCGAATGA
>JAICUM010000755.1 GCA_025935855.1 Pirellulales bacterium
CGGCGGATTTGCCGGGACCATCATCGGAAAGCTGGGCGGCGTGCCGCAGCAGATTGCGGCCGGCGACATCTACCCCGCTCTAGAGAAGGGCACGATCGACGCAGCCGAGTGGGTGGGCCCGTATGACGACGAGAAGCTCGGCTTCGTGAAAGTCGCGAAGTACTATTACTATCCGGGCTGGTGGGAAGGCACCGGCCAGGGCCATAACATCATGAACCTCGAGAAGTGGAATGCGCTGCCGAAACATTATCAGGCGGCGATTTCGGCGGCCTCACTCGACACCTTCACCTGGGTGACCGGCAAGTACGATTCGGTCAATCCACCCGCGCTCAAGCGGCTGCTCGCCGCCGGCGCGATCCTCAAACCCTTCCCGCAGGAAGTGCTCGAGGCCTGCTACGGCGCGGCCAATGGGATCTACGCTGATCTCGCCAAGAGCAATCCGCATTTCGGCAAGATGTATGCGAGCCTCACGGCTTACCGGGCCGACTCGCTCGCCTGGATGCAGGTGGCAGAGCTCAGCTTCGACAGCTTCATGATGCGGATGCGGACGCGGACGTAACTGCCGAGCGTTGCGAAGCGTAAAACGACGAAAGCCCCGGAGATGTCTCCGGGGCTTTTGATTGGGCGGAAGGTCCGACTTTGAACGGCGCTCGCGTGCCCGGACGCGGTGCAGCGTCGCTTCGACGACGCGCTGCAGAGCCGGGGCCGACCGTCAGCGACGGTCGATGTCGGCTGTGTCCGGCTCTGCGCAGCAACGCCAGCGCGTTGCAGCGCGTCCGGGACACCAGAGGCGCGACCTCAGTTTTCCTCGTCGCCGAGCGCTGCGATCAGCTTGTCGTAGTACTTGGCGACGAGATCGATATTGGCCTTGTTCTCGACCGCGGGAGCCGGCGTCTTGAGTGCCTCGTTGAGCTCGTCGAGCGCTTCCTTCTTGTCCTTGGCCGGCATCTTCTTGTCGGCTTGGAGCTGCGCGATCTGCGCCCTGATCACGGCTTCGGGGCCGACATATTTCTTGGTGGCGGAGTCGAAGCCGCCGATCACCAGGCTGATGTTGTCGACGACGTTGTTGTAGTCGTCAAAGCTAGCAAAGCCATGCTTCCTGGCGACGCCGTCGAGCTGGCCGATCACCTTCTGGTCGGGCGCGGCGTTCTCGGGAAGTTTCTCCGTGATCGCGTCCATGTCCTTTTGCGCGGCGAGCACGCCTTCGAGCTGCTTGTCGGTCAGCGCGATCTGCTTGAGCGCCGGAGCCTGAGCGGGCGCGGCCTGCGGGGCCGGTACTGTCTGTTGCGCCGGCGCGGCCTGCTGCTTGGCCTGCGCGAATGCGGCGCCGGACGAGGCGAGCGATGCTGCGGACAGAAGGCACGCGACGCCGAACGCGGTGAGGGCGGGACGAAGCAATGCTGGCATGGAGGTCTCCTCGGATCTTGGAAGCGCGGGGTTTCGCAGCCCGGGATTCCGATTATCGGCCTCGACGTGAATGGCCTGTGAACTCGAAGCCGCCGGTATTCAACTGGAAGAGAGCACCTATCGTGGCACGGCCGAGAGCTGCGGCCGCCTCAGGGGCTGGTCGCCTTGCATGCTGAACGGCGATCGTGACGGAAAGTTGCGACCGTTGCGGCATTCATCGGCACAAACAAAAACGCCGCCTCGGTTTCCCGAAGCGGCGTTTTCGTATTCTTACATCGAAAGAGGAAGATTTCTTGTCCTTGGCAGGCCTGGCAGCGACCTACTCTCCCAGGGCTTAAGCCATAGTACCATTGGCGCTGAAGCGTTTAACGGCCGAGTTCGGGATGGGATCGGGTTGAGGCGCTTCGCTAAAACCACCAGGCCGGCGAAGGACAAGAAAACGAAGCAAGCGATCTTTGTTTGGCGACTAGCGCCTCTCATTCTTTCTGGTCTGGATC
>JAICUM010000168.1 GCA_025935855.1 Pirellulales bacterium
CCGCGACTGCACGGCTTCAGGTGCATGCGAAAGGCGAACCCGTCATTGTGCGGCGGTACGCGCCATCGTCAAGAGCGGCGCGTCGCCAGCCCAACTGGCACGGCGTCGAACGGACGCCGACACGGTTCAACACAATTCTACGAAAAGAAGATCGCCCAAGTGCCCGAGCAAAGAGAAACCGCGCTAAATCATTCCGCGGCGTTAGCGTCGGCTTGCTGAGCCGAATCGCCTACTTGTTGCTGATTGCGACGAATCGCCTCGTACACCTCGTTGCGGTGGACAGGCACCTCTTTGGGAGCTTCCACCCCGAGGCGCACCTTGTCGCCACGAATCTCGACGACGACGATCGTAATGTCATCGTTGATGACAATACTCTCGTTCTTCTTGCGGGACAGCACTAACATGGTCGATTCCTTCGTCTAGTGGGGCCGGCGGCCGTCCACAGTGGCCGTCTTCAGGTGGCCCTCTGAGACCGCGGCCGACCACGTCAACGAGGTCGAAAACCGCTGCCTGCACGGGGTTTCGAGCGCGGACCCCCTCGTTCCACTCTACGTGGCGATTAGCGCCAGTCAAGGAACGGCCATGTTGCCGCGGCCCATTTTTTGCTAAGGTTGTTGGGTTTTTTCGCATGGCGCGGCGCGAGTGTAGCGGTTAGTTGGCAGGGCTCCAACGCGGCGGGCCGCCATTTGTTCCGGCTTTTTTCATCTTAACTACTTATAAAACATACCCTTAGGTCGCTCGGCAGGCCCCAGGGAAATGACGCCGGACTAGGCTGCCACGAAATGGACCTAAAACACCGGTTTTCCCCGCTGCTGGGGGACGCGCCGGGAAAAAGACCGATCGTCTGGCTCGCAACTGACAGTCACAAGGACACGCCGTCGCGTTGGCACAAGACCGTCTTTAATGAGGCGCCCATCGCTCCAACGACGTGTTCGAAGCACGCCTCTCATCGCCAAGACCTGTCAGCGACTGACTCGATCTGAACAAGTCGACTCAACGTTCGCACCTTTTCCACAGCACAGGCTGCGTTTCGGCGAGAAGACGCTCGCGGCACGCATCAGCGGTTGCGACCAATGCTGGCGGCTCTATAATTCATCGAGCGATGTCACTGTCGCGCGAGCTGCGCATCGGATGCGACCTCCGTCGATTCGCACGCGCCGGTTTCTCGACGCTCATGACACGGCGCCGAAGCCCTTCTGGTTTCAGCGCGGATCCGCACGCCGCGATGAAAGTACAGTCTGCCGATGATCCAATCCGTGAAGCGAGTCTTTCCCTGGCTCGGAAACATCCTTGAAGCCGTCGCCACGGTTGGCGAAGGCATGTGGGTGACGCTGAGGACGTGGATCAAAACCTATCGGCCTGACCGCAAAACGTTCACCGAGCACTTCGAATATCCCGAGCTGCCGGTCCCGGTCGCCGCCCGTTATCGCGGCTTTCATCGCTTCGATCTGACAACCTGCATCGCGTGCGATCAGTGTGCGAAGGCGTGCCCGGTCGATTGCATATACATCGGCAAAGAGCGCGTTCAGGGCAGCAAGGGGTTTAAGATCACCGGCTACACGATTGACTACAGCAAGTGCATGTTCTGCGCGCTGTGCGTCGAGCCTTGCCCGGTGGATTGCATTTTTATGGGCGCCAGCCACGACCTGAGCTGCTACAGCCGCGACGGATGCATCGTGGACTTTGCACGGCTGCCGCTGGACGTCGCCTGGGGCCGTTCGACGCTGAATCCGACGGCCGTCGCCCAGTCGAAAGTCATTGTCGAACCGGTCCACGGCGGCCCGAATCAGTGAATGACGAATGACGAAATCCGAATGACGAACGGTTACCCAGTTCACAAGTCCTGTCCCCTGGCTACTGTCCACTGACCACTTCCAAACATGGCCACACCAGTTGCAATCGTCGCTTATTTGGGCCTCTTTGCCGGGGCGGCGGTGGCTTTTCTGTTCATCAACCTGGTCGTTGGAAAACTCGTTCGGCCGGTTCTGCCGAACCAGGAAAAGCTTGAGGTTTACGAGTGCGGCGAGCCCACCATCGGCTCGAGTTTCGTACAGTTCGACCTGCGCTTTTATGTCGTCGCGCTGCTGTTCATCATCTTCGACGTTGAAGTGGCATTTTTCTTTCCCTGGGCAACCGTGTTCGGAAAGGCGACGCAGCTTAGCTCACCGAATATGCCGGTGCTTGCGGCCGATGCCGATCCCGGCGCCACGAATCCCAACGCCCTTTCGCCGCAAGCAGCCGAACGTTTGCGTGAACTCGGCGTGAACTCGCCGGAAATATCAGCCGTCGGCGTTCGAGGAGCAACAACGGCAAACGCGCCGGCGCCGGCCATTGATCGGACCGCCGTGCAAGAGACCGCGCGCAAGATTGCCAAGACCTCGCTCTGGGACATCGGCGTCTTCTTCGCCGTGCTGATGGTAGGCTTCGCCTACGTCTGGCGTCGCGGCGACCTGGACTGGGTCCGCTCCACTCGCAACCATGCTGGCGAGGTCGTCGAACGCGCGCCGATTACCCTGGAAAAAGTCGAACCGCGCGGCCGCCCCATCGGCTCCATCCTCACGGCTTGAGTGCGATAAGCTTAGCCACGAATTCCTGGCCCCTGACCACTGACCCCCGACGACTTTCAGCATGAGCGGCCCCTCCTTCGTCGATCAACTCAAGCAAAAATTCGGCGGCCTCATCACCGGCGCCAACCTGGAGAATATCGATCCGTGGATCGAAGTGGCGCCAGAAGGCATTGTTGAAGTCTGCACATATCTACGCGACGAGCCGAGCTTGGCGTTCGACTACTGTAACAGCGTCACCGCCGTCGATTATCTGCACATCGATGAGAAGAAAGCCGCCAAGAGCGAATGGCAGCCGCATCTCGAAGTGGTGTACCACCTCTTCAGCATGCAGCACAAACACAGTCTCGTGCTGAAGGTGATCGTGCCGCGCTGGAGCGGCGAGCCGGGCGTCCTTCCTGAAGTGCCGTCGGTGGCCGGCGTCTGGAGCACCGCCGATTGGCATGAGCGCGAATGCTTCGATCTGATCGGCGTGCATTTTACCGGCCACCCGAACCTGCGGCGGATTCTCTGCCCCGAAGACTGGGTCGGCCATCCGCTCCGCAAAGACTACGAAATGCCGCTGGAGTATCACGGCATCCGAGGCCGCTAACCTAACCCAATTTATGGCGACTGTAGACGACCCCCGCACGATTGAATTCGACGTCCGCACGGACGAAATGTTGGTCAATATGGGCCCGCAGCACCCCAGCACGCACGGTGTGCTGCGGCTGGTGCTGCGCACCGACGGCGAAGTCGTCTCCGAGATCACGCCGCACATCGGCTACCTGCACCGCTGCGCCGAGAAGATCGGCGAGAACCTCACGCCGCGGCAGTGGATTCCCTACACCGACCGCATGGATTACCTCGCGGCGATGAACATGAATCTCGGCTGGGCGCTGACGGTCGAAAAGCTCCTGAAATACGGACCGCCCGAAAAGGGCCGCCACCTGCGCGTGATCATCTCGGAGCTTGGCCGGATCGCCAGTCATCTGGTCGGCATGGGCGCCTATGGCCTGGACCTCGGCACGTTCAGCCCCTTTCTATACGCCTTCCGCGAGCGGGAAAAAATTCTCGACCTGTTCGAGGAAGCGTGCGGCGCCCGGCTCACGTACAGCTACCTTACCGTAGGCGGGGCGACGGCCGATCTGCCTCCAGGCTGGCTGCAAAAATGCGAGGCTTTTCTCGATGAGCTTGAGCCAATCGTTGACGAATACCATGCACTGCTCACGACCAACGCCATCTTCATCAAGCGGACTGCCGGCATCGGCGTCATGCCGCAGGAAATGGCGATCGACTTCGGCACGAGCGGTCCCGTGCTGCGCGGCAGCGGCGTCGATCACGATCTGCGCCGCGATGGCGAGGAAACTTACACGGCGATGTACGACGGCTATGCCTTCGAGGTCATCGTCCAGAAAAACGGGCACTATCCGAAAGACCATGACTACCCGGCCGTGCCGACTGAAGCCGTGCTTGGCGACTGCTGGCACCGCTTCTACGTGCGGATGCTCGAGTTGGTGCAATCGATTGACCTGGTTCGCCAAGCGATCGATCGCTACAGCCGATCCGAGGGCAGCTATGGCGAGCCGATGAAGCTGAACCAGAAGCTTCCCAAGGGCGAGGTGTATCTCGAAACCGAAGCGCCCCGCGGCCAGATGGGTTTCTACATCGTCAGCAACGGCGAGGCGATTCCTTGGCGCGTTCGCGCTCGCAGCAGCTCGTTCTGCAATCTCTCCGTCGCGCCGGAACTCTGCCGCAGCTGCCTAATCGCCGATGTTCCTGCGATCGTCGGGTCGCTCGACATCGTCATGGGCGAGATTGATCGGTAGTGTTCCACGCGCCGTCGATTTTCGTAGGCGTAAGTGCATCATTTTGAACGGTGCGACCCTATACAGTCAGGCGACATTGTGCCATATTTCACAATCTCTCAGGCCAGACGATAGCACTGGCTGTCGCGCTTCCGGCGCGAGACGCTGAGCACTAAACAAAGGGCTCGCCGCTCGCGAAGGAAAAGCGCAGGACGCTGACAGCGGCGCGAGGATCGATCGGAAGTGGGCGCGTTTTTTGACCAATACTTGCCGACTTGGCTGGCGTATACGCTGGCTGGGCTCATTCATGTCGGCTTGATCATTAACCTGGTCGCCGTCGGCGCGCTGATCTTTATCTGGCTGGAACGAAAGATCTCCGGCCGCATCCAGGATCGCCTTGGTCCCACGCGCGTCGGCGGCAAGTTCGGCTGGCTGCAAACACTGGCCGACGGCATGAAGCTGCTCACGAAAGAGGACCTCATGCCCGAAGGGGCGGACGGTTTCCTCTTCCGAATCGCGCCCTACGTGAGCTTCGGCGCCTCGATCACGGCGTTCATCGCAATTCCGTTTGCCGGCGGCGATTATCCGTGGATCGCGCAGCGCGTGAACACGGGCGTCTTTTTCGTGATCGCGGTGCTGGGACTGGAAGTCTTCGGCGTCATCCTCGCCGGATACAGTTCCGCGTCAAAGTGGTCGCTCTTTGGCGCCATGCGCGAAGCCGCGCAGGTGGTGAGCTACGAAGTGCCGTTGGGTATGTGCGCGGTCGTGCCCGTGTTGCTCGCCGGGTCAATGGACCTCGTTGTCATCGGCGACCAACAAGCCGGCTGGTTTACCAACTGGTTTATCTTCAACGATCCGGCGACGTTCATCACGTTCTGGGTGTACTTTACCTGCGCGACAGCGAGCGTGAACCGGGCGCCGTTCGACCTGGCCGAAGCGGAAAGCGAGCTCGTCGCCGGCTTCCACACCGAATACTCGGGCCTTCGCTGGAGTTTCTTCTTCATGGCCGAGTACGGCTCGATGTTCTCGGTGAGCATCCTCGCGTCGATCCTGTTCCTCGGCGGCTGGCATGGGCCGATTCCCATCGCTTCGCTGCTGCACGTGGACGGAACGTACTTCGGCAATCTGCTGGGGTGCTTGAACGTGCTGTTCAAAGGCACGCTTGGCGTCGCAATCATGATGTGGGTCCGCTGGACGCTGCCGCGGCTGCGCATCGATCAAGTCATGGCGACGTGCCTCAAATACTGCACGCCCATCGCCGCGGTGATGTTCCTCGGCGCTGCGCTATGGCAGTACGCCTTGCCGGGCAGGAACTTCTTCGGCCTCAGTCGGGCGCCCGCCGCCGTTTACAACGTGAGCGAAGGCTGGTCGGCCGGAGCCAACGCGGCAATCGAAAAAAGCGCTCCCGTCGAGACTGTGAACGCTGAAAGTCCGACTCCCGTCGCGGTTGTACTCACCCAATCCAATCGAGGCGGCTGAAGATGAATCAAATCTACTGGCCGTCGGTGTTTTTCTTGATCTTCGGCGCACTCGCCTGCGGATTTGCCGTGGCCGTGCTGTTGACGGCGAACATCGTTCGCATGGCGTTCTATCTTGTCCTGTCGCTCGCGGCGACCGCCGGACTATTCTTCCTCGCCGGGCAGGACTTCGTCGGCGCGATGCAACTCTTGATTTACGTCGGCGGCACGCTGGTGCTCTTGATCTTCGGCGTCATGCTCACTTCGCAGGAGCGTTTCGTCAGCATGAAGACAATGGCCGGTGACTGGCTCATCGGTCTTGGAGCCGGGGCGGCCCTGCTCTTTCTGCTGGTGATTGCCGCCACGAGCGTTCCGAACTGGCGTGGCCGCGACGCAGCGGAAGTGCAGCAAATGCAGGTCGAAAAAACCGCCGCGCCCATTGCAATGGGTCTGCTCGGCGCTCGTGTTGATCAGATTAACGAACCGGCACAAGCCAACATCGTCCGCTCCGGCTACCTGCTGCACTTTGAAATCGTCTCAATTCACTTGCTCGTGGTGCTGATCGGCGCCGCCTACCTCGCGCGAGCCAAGCGAAAGCCCGCGTCTGTACCAACCACGTAGCTCGAACGTTTAATCGGCTAACTCGATGGATTCATTGCTCACACTCGCGAACCTGCTCACTGAAGCCCCCGGCGTCGCCCATTTCATGGCCGTCGGCGCGGTGATGTTCGTCTGCGGCGCCCTGTGCATGGCGACCAAGCGCAACGCCCTCGGCGTCCTCATGGGCATCGAGTTGGTGCTCAACGGCGCCAACATGAACTTCGTCGCCTTCGGCAGCCGGCAGCTTCACAACGGCGGCAACTTCCTCGGCCTCGATGGCCCACTGATGGCGCTATTCGTTATCGTGCTGGCTGCGGCGGAGGCGGCGGTCGCCCTGGCCATCGTTTTGAATTTTTACAATAACCACGATTCGATCGACGTCGATCGCGCCGATCAGCTGCAAGGATAAACTCGCGGCCCGATGAGCACTCCTGCCAGCACACTGCCGACGCTCCTGGCCATCGCCTGGCTATTGCCGCTGGCGTCGTTTGTCATCATCCTGTTCATCGGCAAATTCCTCGGCCACGGCGGCAAGGGCGCCGGCTATGTTTCGGTGGCCGCGATTGTCGCAAGCTGCATCATCAGCTTGTACGCGATGATCGGCGTCTGGCTGCCGAACCATCCCGTGTCCGAAGTGACGCCGCACCAAGAGCACGAGCTAGAGCATTCCCAGGGCAGCCAGGAGGCGCTGGAAAAGCAAGTCGAGGAAAATCCCGACATCACGCGCCCGGTTCCCAAGAGCGACATCACCGCCACCGGCGAATCAGCGAAAAACGTCCATCCCCGCGAGCCGAATCCGCCGCCCAAGTACTACTACGGCGATTGGTACTCGCTCGGCCAGTTCGGCAAGCTGAAGATCACGATCGGCTACTACATCGACGCGCTCACCGTGACGATGTTCTGCATGGTCACCTTCATCGCCTCCTGCGTACACATTTATGCCACGGGCTACATGCACGACGAGCTGCACCATGAGTACGTCGATCATGAAGTGACGCTCGCCGACGGCCACCATCTGCATCGCCCAGGCCGCTTTTACCGCTTCTTCCAATACCTGTCGCTGTTCAGCTTCAGCATGTTGGGCATCGTCATCGCCGGCAACGTGGCGATGGTCTTCGTCTTCTGGGAATTGGTGGGCATCTGCTCCTACTTCCTCATTGGCTTTTACATCGAGCGGCATAGCGCCAGCACGGCGGCGAACAAGGCGTTCATCGTCAACCGCGTGGGCGACTTTGGCATGCTCATCGGCATGATGGCCCTGTGGGCGAGCCTCGGCACCTTCGCGTTCGGCGACAAGCAAGACGCCAACGGTGAAATCGCGCGGACGGACGCCGGCGCCATCGCCGAACCAGGCCTGTTCACGCAGTTGCGGCCAGAATCGAACCGATATCAGCTAACGCCGCCGCAGGCGATGATCGACGATGCCGTCCGCATGAAGCCAAGCCCGGCGGTTGCCGAAAGTGAAAAGGACGATCCAGGCCGCGCCGGCCAGTGGCTGCTGTTCGTCGCGGGCGTCGGCATTTTCTGCGGCTGCGTCGGCAAGAGCGCGCAGTTCCCGCTGCACGTCTGGCTCCCCGACGCGATGGAGGGCCCGACGCCCGTCTCCGCGCTTGTACACTCGGCGACGATGGTCGCCGCCGGCGTGTACCTTGTCGGCCGGTTCTATCCCGCGTTCTCGCCTGAAGTGCTATTGGTGATCGCCATCATCGGCTGCATCACGCTCACCCTCGCCGCGACGATCGCCATCACCGCGGTCGATATCAAGCGCGTCCTCGCCTACTCCACCATCAGCCAGCTCGGCTACATGATGCTTTCGCTCGGGCTTGGCGGATGGCTCGCCGGACTGTTCCATCTCATCACGCACGCCTTCTTCAAGAGCCTGTTGTTCATGTGTTCGGGCTCGGTCATTCATGCCGTGCATACGAACGACATGCGGGAGATGGGGGGCCTCCGCAAGAAGATGCCCATCACCGCGTACACGATGCTCGTCGGCTGCCTGGCGATCATCGGCGCCGGCATCCCGCTTACGCGATTCGGCCTCAGCGGGTACTACTCGAAAGACGCCATTATTGAACAAGCGTGGAGCTACGCTGGCGTCAATCGAGCCGGCACGTGGATCTTCCTTACCCTGCCGGTGGTTGGCGCCGCCATTACGGCGTTCTACATGTTCCGCCTGTGGTTCATGACGTTCGCCGGCGCACCGCGCAATCATCACCGCTACGACCACGCCCATGAGTCCCCCCGGACGATGACCTGGCCACTACTCGCGCTCGCCTTTTTTGCCATCACCGTTGGCTGGAAGGTTCCCGGCACGTATGTCAGCGTGTCGTCCCTGTTGGAGCAAGCCCAGCCCGTGGGCACGGCGCCGAATCAGCCGGGCCAATTGCTCACCCGGATCACGGTTCCTGACGAGCATTTGAGCCACGCCGCGAATATTGTCCGCAACGCCGGTCTTTCGGCGTTCGGCGCCGCCGCGCTCGGTGTGTTTGCCGCCGCGCTAATTTATCTGTGGCGCACGCTTGATCCGGCGGAGATCCGTCAAACGTTTTCACCGATCTACCGCTTGTTTTGGAACAAGTGGTACTTCGACGAGCTGTACGACATCGTGTTCGTGGCGCCCGCAATGTTTCTCGCCAAACAGGTGGCCGCGTTCGATCGCGGCGTCATCGACTGGCTGATCCACGCCGCCGCTTGGATGTGCCGCGGCATTTCCGCCGTCTTTGCCTACGTCATCGACGGCGTCGTCGTAGACGGCTCCGTGAAC